>JBFXGQ010000001.1:0-52868 GCA_050177915.1 Pseudodonghicola sp.
CCGCAAAACACCTCGGCATAGGCAGATCAACAGCTTACAAGGCGATCAGAAATGCCACACCATAAGTCATGTTCAGGCTTCGTTCTTCCTTAGCGTGGTTCTACGAAGAAACCTTCCGATGGGGCCTCCAATGGGGATCCTTGTTGTCCAGCATGTCACTGAGGAAAAGGATTTCAATTTCGAAATCCCTTTGATGGAGCAGCGGAGCTACGGCTATTTCCATACACCTTCAACCAAACCCATAATTTGGTCGGGGCAATTCGGTACATATAGCGTTGGTCAGCATCATCTTCTTGAACGGGAGACGGCCGTTTCTGTCGATCTGGTGGTAGCACATCTGAAATTCGTTGATTCAAAAGAATTCATGAATCGACAGAAGGTAAGAAATAATCTGGAATTCAGTTACGATCACGATCCGAGGCATGGAGCCCACTGGAGGAGAGAGGCCCGGGATGACCATTCCCTCCGTATGTTTAATGATTTGGCGCATAGTGAGGCGCTGCTGTGTTTTTCGGACGGGGTCGATAAGTTCCTGAGCGAAGGGTGCGAATACAGGGACGGGAAGTATTTCCGGGCAGATGGAAACCAGGAAATCGGTCCGGTAAAACTGGAGCTTTATTGCTGATCTGATCCTTGCGCGCATATAGGGGGCAAGCGAGGCCACGGTTTGGGCCCGGGGCTGCAGGTAAGGGGAGCGCGCGCCGACGTTCAGGGGCCGCAGCCGAACGTTGCCGAAAGATCAGCCGTTCCGTCGGGGTGGTGCGCGTCTGCCGAGGTAGACAGATTGGCGGCTTAACCTGAGCAGATTCCGCTGGGTCGATACAGCGGCGCCGAAGCGAAAGGGCCCGGGCGGGAAAGCCGCCCGGGCCCTGCGACCGGCTCAGCGCGGCGCGATGGTCACCAGCGGAGTTTGGGCGAGCGAGACGAACAGCCGCCGCCCGTCGGTGCTCGACAGCACGGTGGTGCAGTCATCGCCGTCACGCCCGACATTGGCCAGAACGGTGTCGCCATCCTCGACATTGCCGAAATACCAGCAATCCCGCCGGCTGTTCAGCCGCGTCGGCGCGGCGCGGTTCTGCCGCCATTCCGCCGCCTTGGAAATGCGGATGAAGTTCTTGAAATACATGAAGTCGGCGGTGTTGAAGTCCTGAATGCGGTTGACCTCGTATTCCATCGCCAGCTCGCCCTCGGTGACCAGGCTCTTGGTGGCGTGATGGCGGTCGAGCTCGGCATCGACGAGCTCGCCGTTGAAGTCCTCGGCGGCCCAGATGTCGCGCACCTTGGCGAATTTCTTGTTCGACCCGCGCACCTTGCGCTTGATGAAGCTCGACAGGATCCGGATCTCGGCCTTGCTCTTGCCGTCCACGGTGAAGCGGGTGGAGGAGAGTGCATGCGGCTTGCGGATCGAGAGGAATTGGGTCTCCGCCGCGAAGGCGTCATCCTCGCGGATGGTGTCCTCGAGGTCGAACTCGGTGGACAGGTACATGACCGCGCCATACATGCGGTCGCCCTGGGAATCGAGCCAGTCCGAGGGCTTCAGCCCCATGCTCTGGGCCAGGATGATCCAGTGGTTTTCCAGCGCCGTGGCCAGTGCCCAGTCCTCGGAAAGCGTGTGGATGTCCAGCTGCGGCAGGCCGGCGGTGAAATGGCTGGTATATTGCATATGTTATTTTCCCGTTATCTGAAAAAGGGCCAGATTCCGCCATCGGGCGCCATATCCTCGGGCGGCCCCAGCAAAATGTCCTGCAGCCGGTCGAGGAAGAACCGGGTGAAGGTTGCGTCGAAGGTCTCGATGCTGTCGAAATCGCGAGGGTCGGGGCCGGGGACGAGATCGAAGCGAAACGCGTGACCATCCCAATGGCTCGTGCTGAAGAAGGTGGCTGCGCGTCCCAGATAGGCGAGCACGGCGGCGCCGCGGCCGATCCGCACCTGCCGGCCCAGCAGGGGCGCTTCGACGGTCTGGCCATGCGGGCCATCCGGAAAGATGCGAACGATCCTGGGCTGTTTTCGCATCAATTTCGTCAGTTTGGCGAAGTCGGTGGCGATCGTGGGACTGATGGTGGAGACGTGAAAGTCATTCGGGCGCCCCAGTGGCGCTCCCTTGGTGGTGACGAGGGACAGGGGAGCCGACAACTGCCGCAAGCCCAGATCGGAAAGAATGGTCAGGCCGGCATGCGGGTGGCTGAGGACGGCGCTGCGTCCAGATGCGATCCCCTGCGTCACCGATTCCAGATCCGGGGGGATGAAGAGGGAATGTACCTTAGCATTCAGGGCAAGGATTGTCCGATGTCGCGCGGTGTGCTGAGCGGCTGGGATTGAGGTGGTGACCTCCGCTGCGGCCAGGCGCAGCTGCCTCAGGCACCTATGCCATTGCATCCCCCAGCATAGGCGGCGCGTGAACTCCTCCCGCTCCGCCTCAGGTACGTTGTTGAGATCGGCGAGGGGGGAGGCCAGCCTATCGATCTGGGGAAAGCCGCTGTCCGCCTTGATGGCGCCGACGGGATCCTGCAGGGCGGCATCGAGATCGCCCCAGTAATCCTCGAGATAGGCGGCTCGGGCCGGAAGCTCCCGCTCGGCGTTCCAGCGTCTGAGCGTGTCGTGGACCAGCTTCCTGACCGGAGATCCGGCTGCGGCCGCGGACAGCAGGCGATCGGCCTCGGCGATCGTGGCGCTGCGATCACCCTGGCGCCACAGGGCGAGCAGCCGGATATGGGCGAGCGGCGCGCCATCGGTGAATTCGGGCGCCGCGGCCTGCGTCCAGTACACCGCCGCTGTCAGATGCGCGGGATCCGCGAGCAATCTGCGCCCGGCCTCGGCGATGATCCGCAGGCGGTCCTGGGGCGACGGCTCCCGGTCCAGCGCTTCGGCCTCCGCCATGGCGCTGTCGAAGGCCTGGCGGATGACGGCCTCGTCGACGCCGTCCGGCGTTTTGAACAGCACTTCGGGGTCGGTCAGATTGAGACGGGTCAGGGAGGCGGGCAGCGGGACTTGCATTCGGGGAAGCGGGCTCTGATAAGGGATCAAACTAAGGTTGGAGTTCAGGCTATGATTGAGTGGGGAATTTTTTCTGATCTTCTTCGCAAATATGCGAAAGTTCAAGAGATTGACAGGGATGACATCCTGTTCGGCAGCGGCATCGACATCAGTTCGATCGGCTTCACCGAGTTCATCATGGAGCTCGAGGAAGAATGCGATCTCGACATCGACATCGATGATCTGGACGCCTCGATCCAGACGGTCGGACAGCTTTATGACCGCCTGAACGCGGCCTGAGGCCGCTCCCGGGCTTCCTCCGCTGCGGGGGAGACCCGGGGGAGCCGGGCGCCCTTGCCGGCGCCGGCGGCCCGGGAGAAGCCGGGAACGGGACCTTTTGCCGCGCGCCGGGGCGTGCTCAATGTTTGAGCGATTTGGAGAGAATTTTCTCGATCCGCTCCGGGTCCGGGACCTCTCCGAGAAAATCGAAGATTTCCGCGACATAGGGCAGCCCCTCGGCATAGCGCTCGTAGCGGATGGTGTAGCAGCACTCCGGATGGGCGCGGGAGAACTCCGCGAACAGCGCCTCGGCGCGGGTCAGCGTGTCGCGCACGCGCGGCTCCGGCATCTCGCGCCACCAGCCGGATTTCGCCACCGCCGCGTGATCGCGGGTCTGGAACAGGAAGCGGCTGTTGGGAAAGGCCCGCCGCAGGGTGTCCAGATGGGCGTCGAAGAACGCCGGATGCTCGTGAAAGCGGATCTCCTTGAAGCCGCAGACCCGGCAGCCCGGGTCCGGGCGCAGGACATGCCGGACGAACAGGTCCATGAGCGCCAGCTCCATCTCGTCGGGCGCGACGTTTTCCGCCCCGTACCAGGGATCGGCCGGGGTGCCGAGGATGTCGCGCAGGAAGTATCGCCGTTCGGCCTCGGGGCGCAGGAGATCCTCGCGGCGCCAGACGTAATTGTCGTCGGTGCGGACGCGGTGGGCCGCCTGGGACAGGAAATAGGTCAGGTCGCCGTTCTCGCCGCGGATGCAGTAGCCGGGGATGGAATTGAGCAGACCATGGGTCAGGGTGGAGCCCGAGCGCCCGTAGGTGACGACGAAGACATAGCCGTCGGCGGGCGCGAAGAGGGCAGGGTAGAGGGTCGGATCCATGGCGGTTCCTCCTGTCTCGGGGGACGTGCGAGGCGGGCGGGCCCGCCTCAGGTCCTGCGCGGGCGCGTGGCGCGGGTGTCGCGGATCAGCGCGTCCAGGGCGTCGACACTGCGGCTCCATTGCAGGTCGCGGGCACGGTGCAGGGCGCGCAGCGACATCTGCTTGATCTGCTGCCTGTCGCGGGCCAGATCGCGGATCTGCGCCGCGGCCGCCTGTTCGAACCCTTCCTCGGCCAGCAGGATGCCGGTGCGGCCGTGCTCGACGATCTCGCTGACGGCGCCGACATCCGTCGCGATCACCGGCACGCCGTTGGACATCGCGTCGGTGATGACCAGCGGCAGGCCTTCGTAGCGCGAGGGGTGGATGAGCAGATCGGCCCATTCGAACACCTCCCGCAGCGCGGCGCTGTCGTAGAGCGGCGGCTCGACCTCGATCCCAAGTGCGTCGAGCGGCGTCTGCGCGCTATGCCGGACGACGGATTTGCCGATGATGCGCCAGTCCGGCGCGAGATCGCGGGTGTCCCGGATCAGCGCGGCCAGACGGTCCAGCCCCTTCTGATACTCCAGCCGGCCCAGGAACAGCAGGCGCAGCGGGCGGGTGGCCTCCTGCTCGGGGTTGCGGGCGCGCAGCCGCCGCTCGGCGCGGTCCAGATCGGTCTCGCAGGTCAGGATGCCCGGGCCGTTGCGCAGCGGCAGCAGCTTTTCGCGCGGCATGCCCTGCCGGTGCAGCCAGTCGGCCAGCTGCTGCGAACAGGTCAGCGTGGTGGCATAGGCGTGCTCGAAGGCCAGCCCCTGGATCGGGTGGCCCACCGGCTGGCCCGCGGGGGTGAACTCCAGCACATGCTGATGGTCGAGGCAGAGCGTTCCGGCGCGTTTCAGATGGCCCGCGATCGTGTGGAAGTGCGAGCTGTGGCAGTTGATGGCGACATCCATCCCCTCGAACAGGCCGGCGAGCTTGCGGGCCTCCTGCGGGTCGGGGTCCGAGATCAGGAAGGTGCCCAGATAGGGGCCGCGGCGCGGCCCGGGCAGCCGGTCGGAATTGTACCAGCTGATGCTGCCGAAGGCGGCGCGGAATTCCTGCGGGATCCGCAGCTCGCCGCGCCCGATGCAGACCAGATGCGTCTGGTAGCCGCGGGCCTTCAGATCGAGCGCCACCTGATAGGCGACCCGTTCGACGCCGCCGAAATCGGCCAGCGGGACGACGAAGGCGACATTGGGTCCGGCGGTTCCCGCCGGCGGGCGGGGATGGGCGATCGGGGGCGTGCCGGCGCGCTCGCCGTCGAAGCTGCGCACCCGGCCCTTGCGGTTCAGGGCGCCGTTATGCACCGCCGCCCAGAGCAGCGCCTCGCCGCTGTTGTAATCCGGATCGCAGAGCTTCCAGCCCAGCGACATGGCCAGCAGCAGGGAATCCTCGGTGCCGCGGGGGACCGGCGCCCCCGGCCGGCCGAGCTGGAGGGCGCGCACCGAATGCTGCAGCGGCAGCTCGGAGCTGCTGTCGCCCTCGCGCAGCGCGAGCGAGCCGGGCTTGCGGCTGATCTCGGTCATCAGTTCCGCCGTGACCATCGTCATGGCGAGCGGCGGCAGCTCCGTCTCCGGCGTCAGCAGGGTGGCGTCGCCGAAGGTCAGCCAGCCGTCCGCCTGGGTCTCGAGCTGCAGCGAGGTGATGCCGGTCTCGCCGGTCAGGCGCTGTTCCAGGTCCCAGATCGCCCAGGGCAGCAACCCTTCGGCGGCGAGCAGATCCAGCGTCTGCTGCGCGGCGAAGATCAGCTTGCCGGGAAAGCCGTAGGCGCCCCGCTTCGCCCGCCACCGGTGGAAATCCTCGGCCAGCTGGTCGAGCGGGATGCGGGCGACATCCGCGCGCGCCTCGTTCAGATAGCAGGCGCCGTCCGGCGTCACCACGGCGAAGCGCGCCTCGGGGTCCTGCGGCCCCGGGCGGGTCGGGTCCGGCGGGGCGTCGAGCCAGGGGTGCTTGGCGACCATATAGGCGCGGATCTCCTGATCGGCGCGCAGGGAATCCCGCACCATGCTTTCGGGCCGGAGCCGGTAGCGATAGTCGATGCTGGGCAGATGCCGGCCATTGGTGAAGCCCGCGTCGATCGCCGAGAACCAGAATTCCCAGTCCTCGTAGCCCTTCTTCATCTTCTCGTCGTAGCGCACGCCGGCCTCGAAGACGCGGCGGCGGATCAGGCTGCCGGCCTCGCAGAGGTTCAGCTCCGCATGCAGGGCGATGTTGTAGCGGCCCTGCATGCTGCACATGTTCTGCAGCCCCATCATCCTGATGTCGGGATAGAACCAGTCGGCATCCGGATCGCGGTCGAGGGCGTCGAGCATGTTGCGGACGGACCGCGGCGACAGCCGGTTGTCGGCATCGAGGAAATAGAGCGCCTCCAGCTCCGGCCAGCTGGCCAGAGCGGTTTCGATGCCGGTGTTGCGGGCGCCGCTCAGGCCCTGGTTGACCTGGCGGACATAGACCAGCGGCGTGTCGGTGGCGGCGGCCGCCGCGGCCAGGCCGGCCTGGTGGCTGGAGGGATAGGGGCAGCCGTCATTGACCAGGACGATGCCATAGCGGGTCTCGCCGTCCTGATCCAGCGCGGTGGCCAGGGCCTCCCAGATCAGGCCGGAATGCTTGAACAGCGGGATGATGATGGCGATGCGCCGGGGCACGGGGGCGGGCACGGGGGCGGGGGCCGTCGCGGGGGCCGCAGTCGGGGCCGGGGCGCCGGCGGGGACGAGGGGGGCGGTCATGCGACGGTTATTCTCGCCACGGCGGCCCAGGCCCAGGCGGGGGATTTGTCCTCGGCCATGCGGGTGGCCACCACGATCCGCTTCAGCCCGTCGGCGGGGAGGGCCGGGCTGTGGCGGACCTCGACCCATTCCAGCGGCGCGACACGGTGCCAGTCGCCGAGATAGGGCAGCAGCGCGTCATCGGCGGCGCTGGCCGGGGCGACGCCGATGGCGACCTCGACCGGGTTGCAGTCGCGGTAGGCCAGATGGAACAGGCCGGTGATGCTGCGGATCTCGCCCGCCTCCAGCCCGTCGACGACGGCGGTGACCGGGGCGCCGGCGACGGGATGCACGACGACCAGCCCCTCGTGTTCCTTGATCGAGACGATGGCTTGTGGCGCCGAGTCCGGTTTCGGGCCGACAAAGCGCAGGCTGGCCAGCTGGCCCCAGGACAGCTCGCCGCGCAGGATGCGTCCCTCGCCGGCCTCGGGCGCGTCGAGCCCGTCGCTCCCGTCCAGCGTCAGCCCGGGGTGGGTGAGCTCGCCGGGGATCGCCTTCCACAGCCGCATCGCCAGCGGCGAGGGGAGCTCCTGGCCGTCGGCCAGCACCCGCGCCTCCGGCAGCGGGACCCGCCGGCCCAGCGACAGGGTCGGCGCCTGGGCGCTGTCGCCGCTCCAGTGCAGCCGGAAGTCGGCGAAGGCGGAATCCTCGGTCAGCGCGCGCGGAAAGCGGAAGGTGTTCCAGCCGGGCTGCAGCGCCGCGGCCTCCAGCGCGACGACATGGCGGATGTCGCTGTGCCGGATCTCCAGCGTCAGGACGAGGCTGCCGGCGGCGGTCTTCTCGGGGCAGCTCTGGAGGTGGAGCTGGACCTCGGCCATCCCCGCGGGCTGGCAGGGCAGCATCTGGCTGAGCGCCCGCGCCTGCGGCGGGCAGCGCAGCGCCGCCGCGGTCGGCGCGATGGCGCCGGCCAGCACGCGGGTCGGCGCCCGCATGGCGCCGTGGTGCCGCACCAGGGCCTCGTAGCGTTCGAGCAGCGCCTGATAGTCGATCCGCAGCCGCGCCTGGTCCAGTTCGGCCGCGCCCTGGCCGGCGAACGCGGCCCGGGCCAGCCCCAGGCTGCGCTGCCGCAGCCAGATGTCGAAGGCGCGCTCCGCGTCCTGCGGCGGCAGGACCCAGATGTCGGCCTCGGCCTCGGTCTCGCGGTCGAATTCCGTCAGCGCCCGGGCCAGCGCCGGGCGGTGTTCCGGCTTGGCGCAGATCCCCCCCAGGCAATATTGGCCGGGCGCGTATCGGGTCGCGCGGTTGGCGGTGCTCACCCCCTGGCCGGCCAGGGGAACGACCCGCAACTCTCCGCCCGCACCGGTGACGACCGGATCGAGCAGATCCTTCTCATGGCCAAGGCAATACAGGAAGAAGGAGCCGGGTTCGTGCAAGGGAGCACCTCTTGAAAATCAGTTTGCTGCAAGGGCGGGCTGATCGCCATGTTCTTGAAATACATCGGATCAACCCGGGTGCCTTCGCGCCGTGCCGTGTGGGGTGATTAAAGCAGATACGGGTTCAGTTCAACTCTGGGCCGATGCGCCGCCCGGCCCCCGCCCGGGGCCCGCCGGCGTCTTGACATCCAGGGCCGGGCAGGCTTTCGAAGGGGGGCTGCGGGAGAAAGGAAAGCCCATGTTGCGCGATGCCATGCTCGTCCCCGGGATTGAGAACAGAATCGACTTTTCCGGCCCACATGGCTTCGTGCGGCTGCTGAACGCCGATGCGAGCCATTTCCTGCTGAACATGCGGTTTTCGGCGCCCGAGGGGCGATTGTTCCTGAACACCCAGGCCGACGGGGTCTGGGGCGCGCCGCGGGAATTGCCGCTGGCCGAGGGGTCGGAGCAGGCGACGGTGTTCTTCCGGCTGACCGACGTGCTGGAGATCCGCAACGCCGAGCACAGCCTGCGGTTCGAGCGGTTCGATGCCGAGACCGGCCGCCAGGTCCGCTACAGCGTCTTCAAGAACGCGGGCAACCCGGGCGAGACGCTGAAGCTCTCGGTGCCGCGGCCCGAGGAGATGGCGGCGCAGATCGCCTCGCAGGTCGCCCTGCGGCGGCTCGACATGCTGGAACGGCAGCTGCAGGGCCAGAGGCCGGGTCAGGCGCAGGCGCCGAACCGGGACGGGGCCGGCATCGCCCCGGCCGAGAGCTGAGCGCACAGAGGGCAGAGTGACATGACCGACTACAGCCCCGCAGGGACGCAGGACTGCATGGCGACGATCGCCATCTGCACCTACAACCGCATCGGCACCCTCCCGCGCACCTTGCAGTCGCTCGAGATGTTGCGCGGCGAATTCGATTTCGAGGTGCTGGTGGTCAACGGCCCCTCGACCGATGGCACCACCGAATTCCTCGCCGATTGCCCGGGCGTCCGGGTGTTGCAGAACCCCGAGATCAACCTGTCGGTGTCGCGCAATATCGCCATCGCCAATGCCGCCGGCCGCTACATCAGCTTCATCGACGACGATGCCATCCCCGAGCCCGACTGGCTGGAACTGGTGGTGGCGCGGATGGAGGCCGATCCCGGGCTGTCGGCCCTGGGCGGTTTCATCCGCGACGCCGACGGCATCAACTATCAGGCGCGCTACGTCACCTGCGACGCGCTGGGGCGGACCTATTTCGGCGAAAATCCCGATTATGTCGCGCTGCTCTCGGGCGAGGTGCATACCTTCCCCAGCCTGACCGGCACCAATGTCACCTTCCGGCTGTCGGACCTGCGCCGGATCGGCGGCTTCGACGAGGTCTACGCCTATTTCTACGACGAGACCGACGTCAACAAGCGGATGGACGATGCCGGCCTGCGCGCCGAGGTGCTGCCGCAGGCGGAGATCCACCACAAATACGCCCCCAGCCATCTCCGGACCGAGAAGAAGGTGGCGACCAACATGTATCCGATCGCCCGCTCGACCGCCTATTTCGCCATCCGCCACGGCGCCCCGGCCTTCGGCTGGCAGGCGGCGGTGGAGCGGCTGCAGACCTTCTACGCTAATGAATTCCGCTGGAAGCTGGAGACCCTGACGGCGGGCAATCTGGATCACGAGGGGTTCCGCACGCTGATGGATCAGACCCGGCGCGGTATCACCGACGGGATCGACGTGGCGATGCAGACCCTCGAGGCGGGCGAGCCGGCCGATCCGCAGGCCCGGCTGGCGCGGCATGTCCGGCCGGCGCCGACGGTGATCCGCCAGGCCCGGGGCGCGGACCGGGAGGTCCTGCGGCTGTGCATGTTCTCGCAGGATCACGGCTTCGCCCAGCAGGGCGGCATCGGCCGCTGGAGCAACCTGGTCGCCCGCGGCCTGGCCGAGCGCGGCCATGAGGTGACGCTGCTGGGGCATCTGGGCAAGCAGCGGCCGCGGGAATTCTGCGATTTCACCGAAGGCGGCTACTGGAGCCACAACCTGGGCCGGTTCGACCGTCTGGGCGGGCAGGAGCGCGATTGTTTCGGGTTGCCGGCGATCGCCGCCAATGCCTCCAGGCGGATGCTCTCGGAAATCGAACGGATCCAGCCGCGCCGGCAGTTCCAGGTGGCCAGCTCGCCGATCTGGGACGTGGAGGGGGCGGCGCTGATCGCCGCCGGCACCATTCCCACGGTGCTGAGCCTGCATACCTGCACCGGGCTGATCCTGCCGTCGAAGCCCGAGTGGCGCGCGAATGAGGACTATTACCGCAACCATGTGCTGCGGATGATGAATGCCGAGATCCAGGCGCTCAGGCGTAGCCCGATGCTGCTGGCCAATTCGACCGCGATCCTGACCGATATCTCGGCGGTCTACGGCATGGATCTGTTCGACCGGCCGCATGCGGTGGTGCCGCACGGGCTGGCCGATATCGAGGCGCCCGAGGGGCTGCTGGAGGCGCGCCAGGCGGCGCGGGAGGGCGGCGCGCCGCTGCGGATCCTGTTCCTCGGCCGGCTGGAGACCCGCAAGGGCGTCGCCCATCTGGTGCCGGCGCTGCAGCGGCTGCTGGCCGCGCGCGACGATGTCTGCGTCGATCTGGTCGGCTCCAAGGTCGACGACGAGAATTTCAGGCTGGTCTCGGAGCTCTGCGCCGCCTGGCCGGAGCGGGTGATCTGGCACGGCTTCCTGGCGGATGCCGGGATCGACGCGCTGATGCGGCAGGCCGATATCTTCGTGGCCCCCTCGCTCTATGAATCCTTCGGCCTGATCTATGCCGAGGCGGCGCGCTATTCGATCCCCTCGGTGGGTTTCGCCGTGGGCGGCGTGCCCGAGGTGGTCACGGATGGCGTCGACGGGCTGCTGGTCCCGTCGGAGGAGACCGCGGCGCTCTCTGCCGCGCTGCTGCGGCTGGTCGAGGAGGATGATCTGCGGCGGCGGATGTCGAAGGCGGCCCGGGCCAGCTTCGAGGCGAAATTCGGCTATGAGCTGATGGCCGAGCGGCTGGAACGGGTCTATCGCGAGACCATCGCGCTGGAGGCTGCGCATGACTGAGCCGATCGATTATGCGGCGCGGCGGGAGATCTTCCGCGCGGCGCTGAAGGCGCATGGGATCACCCGCTGCGTGCTGGTGACCGGGTCGTTCCGGGCCGGGACCAGTTTCATCTGCTCGCTGCTGGCCCGCAACGGCCTGCCCTCGATCGGGGACGAGAAGTTTTCCGGCTATTTCCAGTGCCGTCATCCCGGCAGCGAGGCGCTGCTGCGGGACAAGCTCGATGCCAGCCTGGCCAGCGCGCGGGACGGGCTGTTCTGCGCCAAGCTGATGTGGCCGCACCGCAACGACCTGGCGAATGCGCTGGGTTTCGAGCGCGCCGACAGCGCCGGTTTCGCGCAGATCTTTCCGCAGGCGAAATGGATCAACATCGTGCGCCGGGACAAGATCGGCCAGGCGATCAGCTTCTGGAAGGCCAAGCAGACCGACCGCTGGCATGTCTTCGGCAAGGAGGAGGAGCCCGAGGTCGGCTATGACTTCGACGGGCTGCGCGCGGCGATGGCGGAGCTGTCGGTGCATGACCGGCTGTGGCGGATCTTCTACCGGCAGGCCGGGGTCACCCCGGCCGAGGTGGTCTATGAGGATTTCCAGCAGAACGTGCCGGAGCAGCTGGCGCGGCTGATCGGCTTCGTGGGGCCGGAGCACCGCCTGGAGGCGGGGGAGCCGATCATCGAGACCGGGCTGAAGAAGCAGCGCAACGCCAATTCCGAGGCGCTGCGGCTGAAATTCCTGGATGATTGCTTCCGGTCGGGGAACTGAGGGGAAAACGATGACATTGATTTGTCACAGCAAGAAATTCATCTTTCTCAAGACCCGGAAAACCGGTGGCACCACATTGGAGATGGCGCTGCAGGGGTTCTGTGCGCCCGGACGGGACCTGCCCGAACGCGTCGGATATGTGGAGACCGAACAGGGCGTCATCGGAACCCGTGCCTATGACGGGGTCGAGGCTCCAGTCTATGAACATATGCCTGCGCGCAAGGTGCGGGCGCATGTGGGGCCTGAAATCTGGAACAGCTACACCAAGGTTTCCGTGGTCCGGAATCCCTATGAGAAGCTGGTGTCGGAATTCTACTGGCAGGTGCGCGAAGCGCGCGCCATGTCCGAGCCGGAGCAGATCGGCGCCTTTCGCGCCTGGCTGAAATCGGACGTGCGCAAATGGACGCTGGAGGATCGCAATATCGTGGCGATCAATTCCCGGCTGGTGGTGCAGCAGGTGGTGCGCCATGAACGGTTCGCCGAGGACGTCGTCCTGCTGGGGCAGGCGCTGGACCTGGGGGACCTGGAGCTGGTCGATTTCAAGAAGGGCATCCGCCCGCGCAAGATCGAGATCATCCACTATTACGACAGGGAGGCGGTCAACTACGTGCGGCGCAACTTCGCCTTCGAACTGTCGGCCTTCGGCTACGGGCTGGAAGATCTGTTTCCACGTATGTGAGGCGTGAGCAGAGCCGGCGCGACGGTGAGGGACGGTTGCGCTGCTGTGTCGGACATTCTATCCGAATTGTAAGAGACTGGAGAGGGTCTATGCCGGAAACCGAAACCATATTGTGCAAGATCGCGGAGGCCTTCGAGGCCGGGGCAAAACCCTTCGGGACGGAAAACACGCGCCTGGCGGCGCTCGGCCGCGACGTGGCGCCGGTCGAACAGCCGGTGCCGCGCCATCTGCTGGCGCCGGGGGTCTGGCTGGACTTCCGCGCCGAAAGCGATGTGGTCACCACCGCCGGCCCGGCCGAGGCGGGCGAGGGGCTGCGGCTGCAGCTCGAGACGATCGGCGACAGCCCGTGGTATTCGCTGTCCTACGATCTGCCGGTCGAGCCGCTGCAGGGGGCCCGTTTCCTGGGCCATTTCCTGCGCTGCGACAGCGCCGGTCCGGCCCGGTTCCGGGTCTGCCTGAGGCACAAGCTGGAGGACGGCTTTCGCGATGTCTTTGCCCGCGATCTGGTGGTGCTGACCGGCGGTGCGCAGGAGGATCTGGTGTTCATCCGGCTCGATCCGGAGCTGCTGGAGCGGACCCGCGCGGCCGAGGTGCTGTTCTTCTTCGAGGGGCGCAGCTTCGACGTGACGCTGCAGACCATCGAAATCCTGAAAGTGTGACGGGCGGCCGGTGGTGACTTCGCGCAGCTACAGTTTCGTCATCCCCGCCTATAACGACAGGGAGGGGATCGCGCGGCATCTGGACTATTTCCGGACCGTCCGGGAGCCGGTGCAACTGGTGATCGTGGACGATTGCTCCGAGGACGATACCGCCGATCTGGTCGCCGCCGCCGAGATGCCCGACCATGTCGAGATCCGCTATCACCGCCAGGCCGAGAACGGCGGCCCGGCGGCGGCGCGCAACACCGGGCTCGACCTGGCGACGCGCGATTATCTGCTGTTTCTCGATGCCGACGATCTGCTGGCGCCCTGTTTCTTCGATGTGATGCGGCTGGCGCCCTTCGGGCCGGGGGTGGATTTCGTGATGTTCAAGCATCACCTCAGCACCCGCGCCGACGAACGGTTCACCTATGACATGCATCAGGTCGACCGGGCGTTCTTCAGCCGGCAGTCCCACAGCCCCTTCCCGCTGCAGCAGTTCCGGCTGCAGGACCGGCCCGGGGCGCTGGCGACGGTGAATTTTCCCTGGAACAAGCTCTATCGCCGCGACTTCCTGCGGCGGGCCGGGATCGCCTTTCCCGATCTGCGCATGCATGAGGACATCACCCCGCACTGGCAGAGCTTCCTGCGCTGCGAGACCTTCGGCGTGCTCTACTGGGCGCCGCCGCTGCTGACCCATTACGAGATCCCGCAGGGCACCCGCGCCACCCAATATGTGGGCGAGAAGCGGATGGGCGTCTTCGCCGAACTGGCCCGGATCGAGACCGAACTGCTGGCGCATCCCGATGCCGATCGGCTGCAGCCGGTCTTCGTCGAATTCTGCGGCCATCTGTTCCATTGGATGACCGGGCCGCTGTGCAGCGCCGGCGACGCCGAGAGCCGGCTGTGGCGCGGGCGCTACAAGGCGGCGGTCGCCGCCTTCTGGGAGGCCGCGCAGACAGCGCAGCCGGGAGGGGCGGCATGACCCGGATCAGCGCCATCATCACCAGCTATAATGTCGAGGCCTTCATCGCCACGGCGATGCAATCGGTGATCGACACGGGCTTCGACGATCTGGAGCTGATCGTGGTCGACGACGGCTCGACCGATGCCACCCGGCAGGTGGCCGATGTGCTCGGCGCCGCGGCGCCGGCCGGGCGGGTGCGCTACCTGCCGGTCTATTTCTCGCGCAACACGCCGGGCGGCGTCGCCAGCGCCGCCAATGCCGGGCTCGACCGCGCCAGCGGCGAGGTGGTGATCTTCGTCGATGGCGACGACTGGGTGCTGCCGCACCGGCTGCGCGCCGCGGTGGCGCAGCATCTGGCGACGGCGCCGGATGTGACGGTCTGCGGCTGCAAGGAATACTGGAACGACAGCGGCGCCTACAGCCAGTATCCCGAGGCGCATGTCTGGGCCGCGGTGCCCGCGGCGACCGGGCTCGCGGCGCAGCGCGAGGTGGTGCTGCGCATGGCGCCCTTCCCCTGGCGCAAGATCTACAGCCGCGATTTCCTGGAGCGCAGCCACATCCGCTTTCCGGTGGGGGATTTCTTCTACGAGGACAACCCGTTCCACTGGGAGACCACGATGCGGGCCGAGCGGTTCGGCTTCTTCGCCCCGGTCACCCATGTGCATCGCATGGCCCGCGCCGGGCAGACCGTCGCCGACATGGGATTGAAGCCGCTGAAGATCTTCGAGCATGCGCAGACCATCCGCGCCCAGCTGGAGGCCACCGGCCAGGCCGAGGCGCTGCGCGGGCGCTATTTCCACTGGCTGGCCGACCATGTGCTCTGGTGCGCCCGCCATGTGCCGCCGCAGGGGCTGAACCGGCTGTTCGATCTGGCCCGGCCGGCGCTGGCCGATGTGCCCGAGGCGGAATTCTGGGAGCGGCTCGGCGAGCAGCCCCGCACCATCGGCGAGATCCGCCGGCTCAGCACCATCTATCTCGGCGACCGGATGGGGTTCTTGCGTGAATTCTGAGCCGGCCCCGCGCCGGGGAGCATTCCCATCGCGCCGCTTCGGTGTCAGGATGAAACCATCCACTGGAGAGACTGTATCATGACCCGCAAGGCACTGATCACCGGGATCACCGGACAGGACGGATCCTATCTGGCGGAGTTTCTGCTGGACAAGGGCTATGAGGTACATGGGCTGAAGCGCCGGGCGTCGTTGTTCAACACCCAGCGGATCGACCATATCTATCAGGACCCGCATGTCGACAACGCCCGGTTCCGGCTGCATTACGGCGATCTGACCGATACCTCGAACCTGACCCGGATCCTGTCCGAGGTGCGCCCCGACGAGGTCTATAACCTGGGCGCCCAGTCCCATGTGGCGGTCTCCTTCGAGGCGCCGGAATATACCGCCGACGTCGATGCCATCGGCACCCTGCGGCTGCTGGAGGCGATCCGCTTCCTGGGGATGGAGAAGACGACGCGGTTCTACCAGGCCTCGACCTCCGAGCTCTACGGTCTGGTGCAGGAGACCCCGCAGCGCGAGACCACGCCGTTCTACCCGCGCTCGCCCTACGCGGTGGCCAAGATGTACGCCTATTGGATCACGGTGAACTACCGCGAGGCCTATGGGCTCTATGCCTGCAACGGCATCTTGTTCAACCACGAGAGCCCGCGCCGCGGCGAGACCTTCGTGACCCGCAAGATCACCCGCGGGCTGGCCAATATCGCCATGGGGCTGGAGCCCTGTCTCTACATGGGCAATATCGACAGCTTGCGCGACTGGGGCCATGCCAAGGACTATGTGCGGATGCAGTGGATGATGCTGCAGCAGGAGGCGCCGGAGGATTTCGTCATCGCCACCGGGGTGCAATATTCGGTGCGCGACTTCATCACCTGGACCGCGGCGGAGCTGGGGCTGACGCTGGAGTTCTCCGGCACCGGCGTCGACGAGATCGCCCGGGTGGCGGCGGTCGCCGGCGATCGCGCGCCGGCGCTGAAGCCGGGCGACGTGGTGATGCGCATCGACCCGCGCTATTTCCGCCCGGCCGAGGTCGACACGCTGCTGGGCGATCCGTCCAAGGCCAAGGCGCGGCTCGGCTGGGAGCCGGAGATCACCGCGCAGCAGATGTGCGCCGAGATGGTGGCCGAGGATCTGAAGACCGCGCAGCGCCACGCGCTGCTGCGGGAACACGGCATGGACCTGCCGGTGAGCCTGGAGGGGTGAGCGCCATGAAGATCTATGTGGCCGGCCATCGCGGCATGGTCGGGGGCGCGATCCTGCGGCATCTGGCGGCGCGGCGGGACGCGGGGGAGGATCTGCAGCTGATCACCCGCACCCATGCCGAGCTGGACCTGACCGATCAGGCAGCGGTGCGCGGCTTCATGGCCGCCGAACGCCCCGACCGGGTGATCCTGGCGGCGGCCAAGGTGGGCGGCATCCATGCCAACAACAGCTATCCGGCGCAGTTCATCTATGAAAACCTGATGATGGAATGCAACGTGATCCACGCCGCGTATCAGGCCGGAGTGGAGCGTCTGCTGCAGCTGGGCTCCTCCTGCATCTATCCCCGGCTGGCGCCGCAGCCGATGGCCGAGGACGCGCTGCTGACCGGCCCGCTGGAGCCCACCAACGAGCCCTATGCCGTGGCCAAGATCGCCGGCATCAAGCTGTGCGAGAGCTACAACCGGCAATATGGCACCGACTACCGCTCGGTGATGCCCACCAACCTCTACGGGCCGGGCGACAACTTCCACCCCGAGAACAGCCATGTGCTGCCGGCGCTGATCCGCCGCTTCCACGAGGCGGCGCAGAGCGGCGCCGCGGAGGTGGTGATCTGGGGCACCGGCACGCCGATGCGCGAGTTCCTGCATGTCGACGACATGGCGGCGGCCAGCCTCTTCGTGATGGATCTGGACAAGCCGGTCTACGACCGCGAGACCGCGCCGATGCTGAGCCATATCAACGTCGGCACCGGCACGGATGTCAGCATCCGCGACCTGGCCGAGACGGTGGCGCGGATCACCGGCTTCACCGGCCGGCTGGTGTTCGACAGCTCGAAACCCGACGGCACCCCGCGCAAGCTGATGGATGTGTCGCGCCTGGCCCGGCTGGGCTGGACCGCCAGCATCCCGCTGGAGGCGGGGATCGCCCAGACCTATGACTGGTTCCTGGCCCAGGGCGCCGGCGGGCTGCGGGCCGGCTAGCCGGCTCCTCCCCCCAAAGTAGCATTGAATGCCGCAGGGGCTTTCATGATATCCTGGACGGACATATTCGAGTTATTTCAGACCACGGGAGCGCATAGCTCATGATTACCCCGGTTCTTCTCTGTGGCGGCTCCGGCACCCGGCTCTGGCCGCTGTCGCGCAAATCCTACCCCAAGCAGTTCGTGCCGCTGATCGGCGAGGAAACCCTGTTCCAGGCCTCGGCCAAACGGCTGTCGGGGGCGGGTTTCGCGGCGCCGCTGGTGCTGACCAATGCGGATTTCCGCTTCATCGTCACCGAACAGCTGACCGAGATCGGCGTCGATCCCGGCGCCATCCTGATCGAGCCGGAGGGGCGCAACACCGCGCCGGCGGTGCTGGCCGCGGCGCTCTGGCTGGAAAAGACCGACCCCGAGGGGCTGATGCTGGTGGCGCCGTCCGACCATGTGGTGCCCGATGCGCCGGCCTTCCGCGCCGCGGTGGCGGCCGGGGCGGCGGCGGCCGAGGCGGGGCAGCTGGTGACCTTCGGCATCAAGCCGACCCATGCCGAGACCGGCTATGGCTATCTGGAGCTGGCCGAGGATCCGGGCGATTTCGCCGCTCGGGCGATCGGGCTGAAACGCTTCGTCGAAAAGCCCGACCGCGCCCGGGCCGAGGAGATGCTGGCCTCGGGCCAGTATCTGTGGAACGCCGGCATCTTCCTGTTCTCGGTGCGGGCGATCCTGGCCGCCTTCCGCGCCCATGCCCCCGAGCTGATCGCGCCGGTGAGCGCGGCGGTGGAACGCGGCCGGCCCGATCTGGGCTTCTTCCGGCTGGATCCCGAGGCCTGGACCGGGGCGCAGGACATCTCGATCGACTATGCGGTGATGGAGCGGGCCGACAATCTGTCGGTGGTGCCCTTCGCCGCCGGCTGGTCCGATCTGGGCGGCTGGGACGCGGTCTGGCGCGAGACCGGGCCGGACGAGAACGGCGTCGTCGCCCATGGCCATGCCACCGCGATCGACTGCCGCGACACGCTGCTGCGCTCGGAGGATGCCGCGCTCGAGGTGGTGGGGATCGGGCTGACCAACATCATCGCGGTGGCGATGCCCGACGCGGTGCTGGTGGCCGACGCCAGCCGGGCCCAGGACGTCAAGAAGGCGGTGGCGGCGATGAAGGCGAAACAGGCCCGCCAGGCCGAGGCCTTTCCCAAGGACCACCGCCCCTGGGGCTGGTTCGAAAGCCTGGTGCTGGGCGACCGCTTCCAGGTCAAGCGCATCCATGTCCACCCCGGCGCGGCGCTGAGCCTGCAATCGCATCACCACCGCTCGGAACACTGGATCGTGGTCGAGGGCACCGCCAAGGTCACCGTCGACGACGAGGTGAAGCTGGTGACCGAGAACCAGTCGGTCTACATCCCGCTGGGCGCGACGCATCGGATGGAGAACCCCGGCAAGGTGCCGATGGTGCTGATCGAGGTGCAGACCGGCACGTATCTCGGCGAGGACGACATCATCCGCTACGAGGACGTCTACGCCCGCAACTGAGCGCTGCCGCTCAGACCCGCAATTCAGGCGCGGCGGCGCCGCGCGGCACGGTTGGCGAAGCCGGCCCGCGCCCGCAGCTTGGCGGTGACCCGGCGCGAGACCGACAGCCCCTGCGCCGCCAGTTCGGCGGCGATCTGGGCGTCGGAGAGCGGCGCGTGATCAGGCTCTGTTGCGAGGATTTTGGCGATTTTCGCGGTGACCGCCGGGGCGGAGACGCTCTGCTCTCCGTCCCGGTCGCCGGTGGCGCGGCAGAAGAAGCGGCGCAGCGGCAGGGTGCCCGCCGGCGTGGCGGCGGCGCCGGCGCCCACCATCCGGCCCAGCGTGCTTTCGTGCAGCCCCAGTTCTGCCGCCACCGCGCGCAGGGTCAGCGGGCGCTGCGCGATGGCGCCGCGGGCCAGGAACCCGGCCTGATCCCGGATCAGGATCCGCCCCAGCGCCAGCAGGCTGTCGTTGCGCCGCTGCAGCGCCTGGATCAGGCTTTGCGCCTCGCGGCGGAAGCGGGGCAGGGCGCCGGCCATATCTGCGAGCGTGGCGCGGGGCAGGGTGTCGGGGTTGAGCGCGACCTGCCAGTCGCCGCCGGCTTCGGTGAAGATCAGATCGGCGATGCGCAGCCGCGCCGGCGCCTGGGCGAAGGCGGCGGCCGGGCGCGGGTCGAGCTGGCGCAGCCGCGCCAGCAGCCGGGCGATATCAGGCTCTGACAAGGCGGTTTCTCGCGCCAGCGCCGCCGGTCCGCCCTGGGTCAGCGCCGGCAGCGCGGCCAGCAGCCGGGCCATATCGGGGGCGCGCGCCTCGGCCTCGGGCAGCTGCAGGGCGAGACATTCGGCGAGCGAGCGGGCGAACAGCCCGCGCGGTTCGATCCGCTGCAGCTGGCGCAGCACCCGGCCGGCGCGCTCGGGGCTGTCGCCGCGGCGGCGGGCGATCTCGGGCAGCGGGCGGGCGAGGAAGCCGGCGCTGTCGAGCTCCTCGACCAGCGCCAGGGCGAGGGGGCGGTCGGCGGCGGCGGGCACCAGATCGGGCAGCCGGGCCAGCACATGGGCGATCAGCGAGGGGCCTTCGGCGGCGGTCTCGGACCCGTCGCCGATCTCCCCGCCGGCGGCGGCGGGCAGGCGCAGCCGCAGACAGGGGTTGTCGGCGGCCGCCGCGCGCAGCGTCTCGGCCAGGCCGAGATTGTCCAGCGCCATGACCCCGAGCGCGCGGCGCAGATCCTGGCTGAGGGTTTGCCGGGTCTGCTGGCGCAGCGCGAGGTCATGGGTGAGCTTCATGCCGGAGAGGTTACCGCCGCGCGCAGGAAACGCGCAACGCCGCGGGCGATGCGGTCGTTGTCGACCGGCCCCCCCAGCGTCGCCCTGGCCGCCGCTGCCTGGGATGCGGGCAGCCGCTCGCCGGAGAAGCTGTCGATCAGCGCGCCCAGATAGGCGGGGGTGAACTCCGGGTGGAACTGCAGCGACAGCGCCGGGAAGCCGTCGTAGAGCAGCGCGCCATTGGGCGAGAGGCTGTCCTCGGTCAGCCGCCGGGCGGCGGGTGGCAGCTCCATCACCTGATCGCGGTGCAGCGACAGCGCCTGCAGCGGGCCGGGACCGAAGATCTCCTCGCCGGCCTCGGTCAGCTGCTGCTGCAGCCGGCCCAGCACCCAGCCGTCTGCGGACCGCCGGGCCTGGCCGCCGAAGGCCTGGGCCAGCACCTGATGGCCGAAGCAGATCCCCACCACCGGGCGGCGGGCGTCGCGGATCGCCTGCAGATGGGCGATCAGCGGCGCGATCCAGGGGTGATCCTCATAGACCCCGGCGCGCGAGCCGGTGACCATATAGGCGTCGTAGTCGTCCGGCGCCGCCGGGGTCTCGCCGCCGGCGATATGGCAGCGGTCGAACGCCGCCTCGGGCAGCTCGGCGCCCAGCCAGCGCACGAACATGTCGGCATAGGTGCCATAGCCGGCCAGAAGCGCGCCTTCCGGCCGGTCGGTTTCCAGAATGCAGATGCGCATCGTCTCTCCAGTCGCGGGCCTCAGCCCAGTTCGATCCAGACCGATTTGGTCTGGGTATATTGGGTGATCGCCTCCAGGCATTTGTCGCGGCCGTTGCCGGACTGCTTGAAGCCGCCCCAGGGGGTGGTGGCATCGCCCGCCTCATAGGCGTTGACCCAGACGATGCCGGCCTCGATATCGCGGGCGAAGCGGTGGGCGTTCTTCACGCTGCCGGTCCAGATCGCCGAGGCGAGCCCGTAGATGGTGTCATTGGCCACCTCGATCGCATGGTCAAGATCGTCGACCGGGATGATCGAGGCGACCGGTCCGAAGATCTCCTCCTGCGCGATGGTCATCTTGTTGGTGACCTCGGTGAACAGCGTGGGTTCGACATAGCAGCCGGCGTTGAAGGCGGCGGGCACGCCGCCGCCGAAGGCCAGCGTGGCGCCCTCCTTGCGGCCGGTCTCGATATAGCCCAGCACGCGGGACTGCTGTTCGGGGGTGACCAGCGGGCCCATGGTGGTGGCGGGGTCGAGCGGATCGCCGGGCACATGCATGGTCTTGGCCGCCTCGGTGAACAGCGCGACATACTCGTCATAGACCGGCCGCTCCACCAGCAGGCGGGAGCCGGCCGAGCAGACCTCGCCCTGGTTGCCGAAGATGCCGGCGACGCCATAGGTCGCGGCCTTTTCCAGATCGTCGCAATCGGCCAGCACGATCTGCGGCGACTTGCCGCCGCATTCGGTGCTGACCCGCTTCATGTTGGACTGGCCGGCGTAGACCAGCATCAGCTTGCCGACCTCGCCCGAGCCGGTGAAGCCGATCTTGTCGACATCCATATGCAGCGCCAGCGGCTTGCCGGTCTCCTCGCCATATCCGGTGACCACGTTGAAGACGCCGTCGGGCCCGCCGGCCTCGGAAAAGAGCCGCGCCAGCAGGAGCGCCGAGAGCGGCGATTGCTCGGCCGGCTTCAGCACCACGGAATTGCCGCAGGAAAGCGCCGGGGCCAGTTTCCAGGCCGCCATCATCAGCGGATAGTTCCACGGCACCACCAACCCGCAGACGCCCAGGGGCTGGCGGATGATGTAATGCAGCGCGTCGGCGTTGGTGGCGGTAACCGCCCCCTCGACCTTGTCGATCGCCTCGGCGAAGAAGCGGAACACCGAGAGCGCGCCGGGGATGTCGATGGTCAGCATGTCCGAGATCGGCTTGCCCATGTCGAGCGTGTCGAGCAGGGCGAAATCGCTGGCGTGGTCCTCGATCAGATCGGCGAAGCGGCGCATCACCGCCATCCGGTCGGTCGGCGCCATCCGCGACCAGACGCCGGATCTGAACGCCTTCTTCGCCGCCGCCACGGCGCGGTCGACATCCTCGGCGCTGCCGCGGGCAACCGCGGCGATCACCGCGCCCGTGGCGGGATTGACGGTCTCGAACCGCGCGCCCGAGGCGGCCTCGGTGAATTTGCCGTCGATATACATCCGGGTCTCCGGTTGCAGCGCGGCGGCGCGGGTCGTCCAGTCTTCATAGCTCAAGGTCATGGCAGGTCTCCCGGTTGTTTTTCTGGTTTTGTCAGCTCTTGCGGTCGCGGCTGGCCACCACCGCGCCGATGATCAGGATCAGCGAGAACAGCACGATCAGCGTGCCCACCGCGTTGATTTCCGGCGTCACCCCGCGCCGCATGGTGGAGTAGATGTACATCGGCAGGGTGTTGTCGCGGCCGGTGAGGAAGAAGGTCACCGGGATCTCGTCGAAGGAGAGCACGAAGGACAGAAGCCCCGCGCCGATCACCGCCGAGCGGATATTGGGCAGCGTCACATGCAGAAAGCTGTGCAGCGGCGGCGCGCCGAGATCGGCCGAGGCCTCCTCCAGCGATTTCGGCAACCGCTCCAGCCGGGCGGAGACCTGGGTCACCACCACCGCCAGCAGCGCCGTGGCATGGCCGAGGATCACCGTCTCGAGGCTGAGGTTGAAGCCCAGCAGGCGGAACATGTTCAGCATCGAGATGCCGGTGACCACCCCGGGCAGGGTGATCGGCAGCACCACCAGCCGGCGGAACACCTTCTTGCCGGGGAAGTTCACCCGGTGCAGCGCCAGCGCCGCGGGCACCCCCACCAGCAGGGTCAGCACGGTGGCGCAGCTGGCCACGTAGAAGCTGTTGCCGATGGCATCCAGCAGCTGGCTGTTGTGCCACAGCTTGTCGTACCAGCTGAGGGTGAAGCCGGAGAGCGGCCAGGTCAGCGAGCGGGAATCGTTGAAGCTGAAGACGATCAGCACCCAGATCGGGATATAGAGAAACGCCATCAGACCGGCGACGAAGGTCATGAAGACGGTGTCGGCGGCATAGCGGCTGATGACCCCCGGGCGGGCCGAGAGCGGGGCGGGGTCCGGCCTGTATGCGGCTCTGTTCAGGGTCATCTCACATCTCCTTCGGGCTGAAGCCGCGTTCGATCCGGTCCGACAGCGACAGCACCGCCAGCACGATCACCAGCACCAGGATCGCCAGCGCCGATCCCATCGGCCAGTTGAGCGCGGTGCCGAACTGGGTGACGATCACATTGGCCACCAGGTTGCCGTCGGGCCCGCCGACCAGGAAGGGGGCGACGAAATCGCCGAAGGTCAGGCAGAAGGTCATGGTGAAACCGGCGGCCACCCCGGGCATCGACAGCGGCAGGGTCACCCGCAGGAAGGTGGGAAAGGGCCGCATGCCCAGATCGGCCGAGGCCTCGACCAGGTTGCGCGGGATCTTCTCCAGCGCGGTATAGATCGGCATCACCATGAAGGGGATGAAGATATAGGTCAGCGTCACCACCATGGCGAACTGGTTGTAGAGGAAGATGTCGGAGGGCTCCGACAGGATGCCGACGCTCATCAGGAAGGAGTTGAGGATGCCCTCGGTGCCCAGGATGGTCTTCCACACATAGGCGCGCAGCAGGTAGCTGACCCACAGGGGCGCGATCACCGCCATATAGAGCCAGGTCCTGAGCGCCGCGGAACGGCAGCGGAAGGCGAGGAAATAGGCGAAGGGATAGCCCAGCAGGAAGGCGCAGAGCGAGACCAGCAGCGACACTTTCAGCGTGCGGATCAGCACCCGGGAATACTGCGGGTCGGTGAAGAGGTTGAGGTAATTGCCGAACTGGAAGGCCGGCACGAAGGTCGGATACTGCTTGGTCCAGAAGCTGTAGGTGACGATGATCGCATAGGGCAGCAGCATGAAGACGGCGATCCACAGCAGCGGCACCCCCAGCACCGCCGCGCCGCCCAGCCGGTCGCGCAGGCTCAGCATCAGGCGGCCTCCCGATCGAAGACGAAGATATTGCCCGGCGCCAGTCCCAGCCGCACGCTCTGGCCGGGGCGGGGCACCGCGGTATGGGCCAGCCGGTCGGGCAGCAGGCTGTCGACGAAGACGCGGCCGCCGCCCGGCACCGTCACCGCCAGCCGCAGCCCCAGCCCGTAATAGACCACCTCGGCGATCTCGCCGGCGATCTCGTTGGCGGCGGTCTCGCCCTCGGCCAGCAGCCGCACCTTCTCGGGGCGGAAGCCCAGGGTGATCGCCTCGCCGGTGCTGCGCGGGCTGTCGGTCAGCGCCGCGATCTCGGTGCCGGCCACCGCGATGCGGGCCTGGCCGGCCTCGGCATGGGAGATCTGCGCGTCGAGGAAATTGGTGGTGCCGATGAAATTGGCCACATAGGGCGAATTCGGGTGATCGTAGAGCAGATCCGGGCTGCCCTCCTGCGCCACCCGGCCCTTTTCCATCACCACCACCCGGTCCGACATCACCAGCGCCTCGGTCTGGTCGTGGGTCACCATGATGAAGGTGATGCCCAGCCGCTCGTGCATATGCTTGAGCTCCAGCTGCATCTGCTCGCGCAGCTTGGCGTCCAGCGCCGACAGCGGCTCGTCCAGCAGCAGCACCTTGGGCTGGCGCACCACGGCGCGGGCCAGGGCGATGCGCTGGCGCTGGCCGCCGGACAGCTGATGCGGCCGCTGGTTGATCTTGTCGGGCAGGCCGACCAGCCGCAGCGCGTCCTTGACCCGGGTGGCGACGGTGCCGCGGTCCAGCTTCATCAGCTTCAGCCCATAGGCGATATTCTCGCCGATGGTCATATGCGGGAACAGGGCGTAGTCCTGGAACACCATATTGACGTCGCGCTTGTAGGGCGGTGCCCAGGTCACATCCTGGCCGGCCAGCCGGATGGTGCCGCCGGTGGGCGTCTCGAAGCCGCCGATCATCCGCAGCAGGGTGGATTTGCCACAGCCCGAGGGGCCCAGAAGGGTGACGAATTCCCCGTCTTCGACCGCGAAGGACACATCGTCCACGGCGGTGAGGTTGGCGTAATGCTTGGACAGTCTGTCGAGTTCGATAATGGAGGCCATCGTGCCCCGTCTCCCTGTTGTCCGGTTGTTATTGCTGGTCCGGCACGGGCGGCACGGAACGCATCCCGTCGGGGATGCGCTCCGCGCCCGTGGCCGGTGTCACGCGGCGGCGCTTATTGCGCCTTCACTGCGTTCCAGGCGTTCAGATAGGCTTCGAACCGGTCGCCCAGCGGCTGCCAGATCAGCAGGCTGTCGAGGTAATCCGGATCGTCCTGGTGCAGCGCGGCATATTGCTCCGGGCTCATGCAGGCCTTGGCGGCGGCGCCGTTGGTGGCGGAATAGCCGTTCACATTGGCGACGCCGCATTGCCCCTGTTCGGAGAGCTGCATGTTGAGGAACTTGTAGGCGCATTCCCTGTTCGGCGTGTCCTTGACCACCATCCAGGCGTCCATCCAGCCTTCGGCGCCCTCCTCGGGGATGAATTCGGTGACCTTGATGCCCTCGGCCGCCAGCAGCGACGACTGATAGCCCGCCCAGGTGTTGGAGATCACCACCTCGCCGGCCTTGTAGAGATCGACCAGCTCGCCGGCGGTGGACCAGTATTTGCGCACCAGCGGCTTCTGCTCGATCAGCTTCTGCTTGGCGGCCTCGATCTGGTCGTCGGTCAGGTTGTAGATGTCCATGTCGCCGTTGAGCCGGGCCGCGACGTAGATCGAGCTCTTGTCGTCCCAGAGCGAGATCTTGCCGGCGTTGTCCTGGCTCCACAGCGCCTTGAGCGAGGTGGGCGGCGTGCTGAAGGCATCGTCACGGTACATGAAGGCGATGGCGCCCCAGGCATAGGGCATGCCGTAATAGGCGCCGTCCTTCTGGATGCCGTCCAGCGCCAGGAACTTCGGATAGATGCTGTCCCAGCCGGTGATGGCGGCGGTGTCGAGCGGTTCCACCAGCCCCAGATCGATCATCAGCTTGGTGGTGTCGATCGAGGGGGTGATCAGGTCGTAGACGCCGCCGCCGGCCATCAGCTTGGGGGCGAAATCGTCGTTCGAGCCGACATAGGTGGCATTGACCTCGCAGCCGGTGTCGGCGGTGAACTTGTCGATGAAGGAGGGGTCGGCATAGCCTTCCCAGGTCAGCACGTTGATGGTGCCCTCGGCCAGCGCCGGGCCGGCGATCAGGGCGGCGGTCAGCGCCGTGGTCAGCGCCGTGCTCAGCGACAATCCGGATGTCTTCATTGGGGTTACTCCTCTGTTGGGTCGGTTTTTCTGGTTTTTCTTGAGATGGTGCCGATATCGACACCGAGAGCGGCAGCGGCCTTGCGCTTGCTGCCGTGGATACGGATCGCCTCTTCGATGATCCGCAATTCATAGGCCGCCACCGCCTCGCGCAGGGTTGCGCCCTCGGCGACGGCCTCGGAATCAGGCTCTGTTTCAGGGTCTTTCGCGGGTTTTCCTGCCGAGGGGCTTGCAGCGGGGCTTGCCGGGGGGGCAGTGACATCCCCCAGCGCCCGCAGCCGGCGCGGCAGGTCGTCCTCCTCGTCGCCCAGCACCGAGATCTGCTGCATCAGGTTCCACAGCTCGCGGATATTGCCGGGGTAATGATAGGCGCGCAGCCGGGCGTGCAGGTCGTCCGACAGCACCAGCGGCAGCGAGCGGCGGGTATTGATCGCCGCCAGAAAGCGGTCGATCAGGTGATCGAGGATCTCGGGCAGCTCGCGCAGCGGCTTCAGCGGCATGTTGACCACCGCCAGCCGGTAATAGAGATCGAGCCGGAACTGACGCGCCTCGGCCATCGCCAGCAGGTCGCGGTTGGTGGCCGAGATCACCCGCACATTGACCCGCCGCGCCCGGGTGCCGCCGATCCGCAGGATCATCCCGTCCTCGAGGAAGGACAGCAGCTTGGCCTGCAGCGGCAGCGGGATCTCGCCCACCTCGTCGAGAAACAGCGTGCCGCCGGCGGCGGCCTCGATCAGCCCGGTCTTTCCTTCCGTCGAGGCGCCGGTGAAGGCGCCCTTCTCATAGCCGAAGAGCTCGCTCTCGAACAGGCTCTCGGGGATGGCGGCGCAGTTGACGGCGATGAAGGGATCGGTGGCATTGGCCACGAAACTGTGCAGATGGCGGGCGATCTCGGTCTTGCCGACGCCGGATTCGCCGGTGAGGATCACCCGCGCGCCCTGGGTCAGGGCGCGTTCGCCGCGCGACAGCATGCGGTCGAGCCAGGGCGAGATATTGCGCTGGCGGGCGAAATCGGGCCGGGTCCGGCGTTCGGCGCCGCCGGCCAGCGGCGTCGGTTCGCGCCGCCCCTCGGCCTGGCGGCGGGCATGGTCGAAGACCGCCAGATCGCGCAGCAGCAGCAGATGGCCGCCGGCGGCATCGGCCGGATCGACCCGGCGCAGGGTGACCAGGATGGCGCCGACGCTGTCGCCGCGCAGGATCACCGAACCGCTGCGCCCGGCCTCCAGCATCTCCTCCAGCAGGGTCCAGTTCAGCGCGGTGTCGCGGCAGAAGCCGGCGAAACCGGCGCCGGGTGCGGGCGCGCGATCGAGCCCGGCGATGGCGGCGGCCTCGCGGTTGCAGGCCCGGATGCGGCCCTCGGCATCCAGCACGATCAGCCCGTCGGGCAGCGCGTCGAGCGCCGCCGTCAGCTCCGGGGCGGCAAGGGTGGGGGGCATGCTCATCGGACGACCCGCCATCTCAGCGCCGCAGCCTCAGCGGGGCGGGCCCGGCGGCCGGGGCGCCGGCGGCATCTCCGGCGGGATCGCCGGAGGGATCTCTGAGCCCCAGCCGCAGCCGGAAGCTCGCCGCCAGGCAGGGCTCGCCGCGCAGGCTCAGGCCGCGCACCGCCAGCTCGCCGCGCAGGGTCTTGCCCGGCAGCCGCAGCTGCACCGGCAGCATCCGCGGCGGCCGGCCCGGCATATGCGCCTCGGCGATGGCCTGCAGCTCGGCCAGCGCCACCGGCTGCTCCAGCAGATCGGCCAGCGCCCGGTCCAGCAGCAGCTCGCGCGGCAGGCCGAACAGCTCCTCGGCGGCGAGATTGGCGTGCAGCAGCTGGCCATGGCCGTCCAGCACCAGCAACGCCTCGGGCAGCCCGTCCAGCATTGCCTCCAGCGCGTCGATCTCCTCGCGCAGCACCGCGGTGCGGCGGGCGTGCTTGGAGACATCGCGCACCGTGCCCCACATGCGATAGAGCCGGTTGCCGCGGATATGGCCGCGCACGTCGTTCTCGACCTCGATGAACATGCCGTCATAGCGCAGGTCGCGCGACGGCGAGCCGTTGACGTCGAAATCCGCATGGATCAGCCGGCGCACGAAATCCTCGTTCTCGCGGGTGCGCGGGAAGGTCTCATGCACCGGGCGGGCGTTGAAATCCTGCCCCTCCGGCGTGCGATAGAGCCGCGCCATCGCCCCATTGCACAGCCGCCAGCGCGGCCCGTTGTCGAAGACCTGGCGGATGATCTCCTGCTCCGGGGCGGAGAGATCCACCGGATCGGCCCATTCCATGCACCAGCCGGCATCGTCCGAGGCCTCCAGGATCGAGGAGAGCACGGCGTTCTCCTCGGCCAGCCGGGCGATGTCCTTCAGCGCGCCGCTGGCCGGCCATTTGACCGTGCGCAGCCGGATCTCGCCCCTCTCGTCGGCCTGCAGCGTGGCGATGGCGGCGGTCTCCAGCGGGCCGCCGGCGCCGCGCATCTCCAGCGTCAGCACATGCGGGCCGGGCTCGGTCTGCGAGAACAGGTACGCCAGCTGCTCGCGCGCGGCGAGCGTGTAGATCAGCGACCAGGGCTGGCCCGCGGCCGTCCCCGGCGCCAGCCCCAGCCGGGCCTCTTCCGCCGCGTTGACATGCACGATCCGCCCGTCCCGACTGAGAATATCGGTCATTTCGCTCCGGTCGGTCGTCTGGTCTGGCATATGGGATCTCCTGGCTGGGGCGCGCGCCCGGGGGACCGGGCGCGCGGGATCGGGCTTAGGGGACGCAGTGCAGGTAGCGCTCCACATCCCAGTTGGTCACTTCGCGGAGGAAGCGGGTCCATTCGTCCTGCTTGTACTCGTCATACACGTCATAGAGCCGACCGGGCAGCGCGGAGCGGATCACCTCGTCGGCCTTGAGCGCGTCCAGCGCGTCGCGCAGGTTGAGCGGAATCAGCTCGACCTCGCCGCCCGACTGCCAGACCTCGGTCACATTACGCGATTCCGGCGCGCCGGGATCAATCTTGTTCCGAATCCCGTCGTCCATCGCCTTCAAAAGCGCGCCACAGAACAAATGCGGGTTCACCATGCTATCCACTGCGCGGAATTCGAACCGGTCGGGCGAGGAGATGCGGATGGTGCAGCTGCGGTTCTGCAGCCCCCAGTTGGCCCCGATCGGCGCCCAGAGACCGTAGTCGTTGAAGCGGCGGTAGGAGTTCACGGTGGAGGCACCGATCGCGGTCAGCGCGCCGATATGCTTGAGCGAGCCGCCCAGCACATGGTGGCCCAGTTCGGTCGGCAGCCAGCCGCCTGTCGTGTTCTCGAACTCGTTTGTGCCACCCTTGGAATACATGAAATTCTCTTCCATGCCGGGCAGTTCGCCGGGGATCAGCTGTTGCAGCTCGCGGCTTCCGCCGGTCCAGACCGAGCAGTTGTGGTGACAGCCGTTGGCGGCATAGCCCATGAAGGGCTTGGCCATGAAACAGGCGATCAGCCCGCGCTGGCGCGCCACCTCGGCGCAGATCTGCCGGTAGGTGGTCATCCGGTCGCAGGTCGGCAGCGCATCGTCGAACTGATAGTTCAGCTCGATCTGCCCCGGCGCGTCCTCGCAATCGCCCTGGATCATGTCGAGCCCCATGGCGCGGGCATAGTCGGAGACCTGCATCCAGATGTCGCGGGCGCTTTCGAACTGGCCGATGTGATAGGCCAGTGCCTCGGTCACCCCCTCATAGGGGCGCACCTCGCCGTCCTTGGGTTTCAGCCAGAGCATTTCCGGCTCCAGCCCGACCCGCAGCTGCAGCCCGTTATGCGCCTCGCGGAACTCGCGGTCGAAGCGCTTGAGGTTGCCGCGAGTGTCGTATTCGTAATAGGCGCCGGGGAAATTCGGGTCTTCGAGGCTGTAGAACAGGGTGCAGAACACCCGCGCCACCCGCTTGTCCCAGGGCAGCTGCACGAAGGTGTCGGGGTCGGGCAGGGCGATGCATTCCATCGCATTGGCATCGAAGCCGATCAGGTTGCCCTTGAAATCCGGCAGCACGTTGGTGACGCCGCCCATCCAGGTCTGCACCCCCTTGCGCGCCTGGGTCTCCCAGTGGCGCGCCGGCGCCGCCTTGCCCATCACCCGGCCGGTGATCGAGATATATTGGTAGTAGATGTAGTCGACGCCGAGCGCGTCGATCTTCTGGCGCACCCGCGCCACCATCTCGGCGCGGCCCGGCGCCTCCACCTCACGGTGATAGTCTGTGTCGGTGTTCATCTGTCGTGACTCCCTGTTGTCGTTCTGTCGTCTCAGCCTTCGAGGTAGCGGGCACGCTCTTCGGCGCTGATCGCGGTGGCGAGGCTGGCGTATTCGGCGCGGCAGGCGGCCGCGAAATTCTGGGTGAAGGCGTCACCGAAGATCCGCCTGGCGTGATCGGAGGCGGCCAGCCGGTCGGCGGCCTCGATCAGGTCGCGGGGGAATCGCTGGGCGCCCTCGGGCACGAAATCGGGATGCGCCGCCTGCGCCGGCTCCGGCGCCGGCAGGTCGCGCTCGATGCCGTCGAGCCCGGCGCCCAGCATCAGCGCCATGGTGAGGTAGGGGTTGCAATCGGCCGGCGGCACCCGGAATTCCAGCCGCGCCCGGGCATCCGCATGCGGCACCGAGCGCACCGCCACGGTGAAGGGGTATTCCGCCCAGGTCAGCGATTTCGGCGCCCAGCTGCCCGGCGCCAGCCGGCGATAGCCGTTGACCGAGGAGGTACACATGGCGAAGGCCTCGGGCACCACCTGCATCATGCCGGCGATGAATTTCTTGGCCAGATCGTTGGTCTTGCCGTCGGGCGAGGAGAACATGTTCCGCCCGGTCGCCCTGTCCTTCAGGCTCATGGTGCAATGGCCGCCGATGGCGGGATAGTCCTTGCCGATATAGGGCATGAAACTGGCGGTCTTGCCCTGCTTGCGGGCGTAGGACCGCGCCGCCAGGCGCAGGAAACAGGCGTCGTCGGCGGCGCGCAGCCCCTCGCTCGCCGCCTGGGTCGCCTCCAGACAGCCCGGCCCCAGTTCCACGCTCAGCGCGTAGAGGCCGACGTCATGGCCGAGGATCTCGGCCTCCATCCCGGCGATGAACTCGGCATGGGTATTGGCGGTGGCGCCCGACCAGCATTTGTTGTCGGGGGCGAATTTGGCCAGCCCGTCGAAGCCCTTGGCGCGGGCGGTGGTGGCATCCTCGTCGAGCACGATCAGCTCGAACTCGAAGCCCGCATCGACGCTGAAGCCCATCGCCGCGGCGCGCTCGATCTGGCGGCGCAGCACCTGGCGCGGCATCAGCTCTCTGGCGGCGCCGGACAGCTCGGCGATCACCGTCACCGCGCCGGGTTCCGACGGGTTGCGGCGCATCGAGGCGGGGTCGATCTCGACCGTCTCGGTATAGAAGGCGTCGCCGGCGAAGAGGCTGTCGGCGCTGTCCCAATAGGCCAGCACATTGGCGAAGCGCGGATCGCCGGCCCAGTCGAGGAACTGTGCCCGCCGCAGCCGGCGTTCGCGGAAGGCCGAGCCCAGATCGAACTGGCCGACATGGACGATGTCGGCGCCGAACCGGTCGAGAGCTGTCTTCAATGCGTCTGTCATGGTGTCCTCATGCGGTCGCGGGTGCGGCAGCCGCCCCGGTTAATGCCTGTGTCAGAGCCTGATTGAGCCGGGCGCGGTGGCGCGCCAGCAGCGCCGGCGGGGCGCCCAGCCCGGTGACCGCCACCGGGTGTCCGGCGCGGGCGTATTCGACGATGACCGGGGCCTCGCCGATCTGGCTGAGATCGCCCTCGACCACGGTCTGGGTATCGGCCAGCGCCGGGGCGCCGAAGGATTGCAGCCTGAGCCCGTATTGATCGCTCCAGAAGCTGGGCAGCGGCGCGAAATCCGGCGCCGGCTCCCGTCCGGCGCTCAGCGCGGCGATGGTCTCGGCGGCGCGTTTGGCGGTGAAGCCGGGGATGCACCAATGTTCGACCCGGCGCGGTTCGGCATCGAACAACGGGTTGGCAAACCGCGCGATATCGCCGACGGCGAGCAGATTGGCCGCGCCCGGTGCGATCATCCGCCCGTCCACCAGCACGCCGTCGCTCAGATCGGCGCCGCTGGCCTCGAGCCAGCCGGTATTGGGCAGCGATCCCAGCGCCTCGACGATGACATCGGCCTCGATCCGGTCGCCGTCGTCCAGCACCAAGTGGTTGTCGCCGAAGGCCGAGACACCGCGGCCGGTGCGCAGCGTCACCCCATGGCGGCGGTGCAGCGCCGCCATGGCGGCGGCGACCCGCGGCCCCAGCGCCCGCAGCATCGGCTGCGGCGCCGGTTCGACGAGGGTGACATGCAGCCCCAGCTTGCGGGCGGTGGCGGCAATCTCGCAGCCGATGAAGCCGGCGCCGATCACCGCCAGCCGGGCGCCGGGGGTGAGGCCGGCGGCCAGCCCGCGGGCGTCGTCGAAGCCGCGCAGCACATGGCGGCGGTCCTCGGCCCCCTTCAGCGCCAGCCGGCGCGGCCGCAGCCCGGTGGCCGCCACGATCCAGTCGGCGGCGATCCGGCTGCCGTCGGCCAGATGGACGCGGCCGTCCTCGACCGCCACCGCGGCCTGGCCCAGGCGCAACTCGATATCGCCGGCGGCGAGCTTGCTGCGCAACAGCAGCTTTTCGAAGACATCGGGCGCCGAGGCGGGCGCGCCGGCCAGCCCCTCCATCGCCTCCTTCGACAGCGGCGGCCGGTTGTAGGGGGCATGCGGTTCGTCGCCGGCCAGCAGGATCCGCGCCTCGGGCAGGGCGGCGCGCAGCGCCTCCGCCGTGCGCAGCCCGGCCAGCGAGGCGCCGATGACGGCGATCCGCAGCCCGCGGCCCGCCGTGCTGCCCATTGCGCTGCCTGCTATGCGGCCCGGCTCAGTCAATGAGGATGGCCTGCTCGGGGCAGGCGTCGGCGGCGGCTTCGGCATCGGCGCGCAGCGCCTCGTCGGGCTCGGCCACCCAGACCAGCCCGCCGTCGTCGTCGAAGGAGAAGATCTCCGGCGCGGCGATGACGCATTGGCCGTGCAGCAGGCAGATCTCCATATCCACTGAGATTTTCATCGGTTTGTCCTGTCGGTGTTGGTGTTCTGGCTGTGTGCGGCCCGGGGGGCGGGCCGCGGTCTGGCTGTCATTGGGCCCCCGTCCGAGCCGTGGTCAGAGCCGTGGTCGGGCCCGGTCTCAGGCCGGATCGAAGGCGATCGGCAGGGTGATGGCGCCGGTGTTGCCGCTGTCGGGCAGCCACTGGACCGCGCCGTTGAAGCGCGGGTTCTTCAGCCGCCGGGCAAGGATCTTCAGCGCCTCGGTCATGTCGCCGCGGGCGATGAAATGGCCCAGGCAATGGTGGGCGCCGCCGCCGAAGCCGAAATGCGGCTTGCGCTCGGCGGTGATGTCGAAGCCCGCCTCGGGGAAGACCGCCGGATCCGACCCCGCCGATTGCGAGAACAGATGCAGCGTGGTGCCCCGGGGAATCTCCATGTCGTGATAGCTGAAATCCTCGGTGGCCTCGCGGGTGACCCAGGTGATGGTCGGGCGTACCCGCATCACCTCTTCCACCGCGGCGCGGGCCAGTTCCGGCTGTTCGGCCAGCAGCGCCCATTGGTCGGGATGCTCGACGAAGGTGGCCATCGCCAGGCCCAGCTGGTTGCGGGTGGTGTCGATGCCGCCGAAGATCGCCAGCACGATCATGTCCAGCAGCTCCTGATCCGACAGCTGCTCCTTGTCCTCATTGGCCTTGACCAGCATGCCGATGAAATCGTCCGAGGGCGCCGCCCGGCGCAGCGCCACCAGTTCCTCGGCATAGGCGAAGATGCGTTGGGTGGCGGCCTCGACCTGATCCAGGTCCTGCTTGTAGGTCACCCCCAGCGCCAGCCCCATGTCGGCGGCGATATCGGCCAGCTCGCGCCATTTGTCGAACGGCAGGCCGAGCAGGTCGCAGATCACCCCGGTGGCATAGGGTTCGGTGAACTCGGCGATGAAATCGCATTCGCCCTTGGCGATGAAGCCGTCGATCAGCCTGTTGGCCAGCGCCTCGAACTTCGGCTGCAGCGTGGTGATCAGCTTGGGCGAGAAGGCCGGGTTGGCCATCCGCCGCAGCCGGGCGTGGGGGGCGCCCTCCTGGCTCAGCAGCATGTTCTCCCACCAGCGGGCGAACAGGCCGCTGGTCACCCCGCTCAGGGTCGGCCAGCGATAGGAGCCCTGCCGCAGCTTGGGATGGCGCAGCAGCTTCTGCACGTCCTCGTAGCGCAGCACCGCCAGCCCGTAGGGCGTGCGGGCGCACCAGGAGGCGTCGCGCGCCTCGGCGACCTGCGCCGAGCGGATCGAGAAGGCCGGGTCGGAGACATCCAGAAAGGGCAAGGATGCGCCGAAGGGGATCGTGTCGGGCATGAGCTGGGCTCCCTGTGATTTGTTTTCTCAGGAAGCATGCAGGTTTCGTTCCAGTTCGGGATAGAACCGGATCATCTGTCTGAATTGTAAGGATTAAAAAAAATTCCGCCCGGGATTTGGGCGGTCTGTGAACGGCTTATAGCCGGATCGCGGCGGGCTGTCGATGCCGGTTTGCAGCACCGTTGCGGTGCTGCATCGGGGCAAGCGGGGCGGGGCAAGCGGGCGGGGCAAGGGGCAGGGGGCGGGCAGACGCGCCCGCCCGCCGTCAATGCATGCTGCCGGGCAGCAGCAGCACCAGTGCCGGGAAGGCGATCAGCAGCGCCAGCCGCAGGATGTCGGCCAGCACGAAGGGCAGCACGCCGCGGAAGATGGTGGTCAGCCCGACGTTCGAGGCGATCGAGGAGATCACGAAGACATTCATCCCCACCGGCGGGGTGATCAGCCCCAGCTCCACCGTCATCACGATGATGATGCCGAACCAGATCGGGTCGAAGCCCAGCTGCTGGATCACCGGGAACACGATGGGCACCATCAGGATCACCATCGCCATGGCGTCGAGGAAACAGCCCATCACCACGAAGAGGGCGAGGATCAGCAGCAATGTGCCATAGCGGCCCAGCCCCAGCCCGGTCAGGAACTGGGTCAGGTTCTGCGGCACCTGGGTGATCGCCAGGAAATAGCCGAACAGGATGGCGCCGATCAGGATGGTATAGATCGCCGCCGAGGTGCGCAGCGCCTCGACCAGGCAGTCGAGCAGCCCCGAGAGGCTCAGCCGGCGCCGGGCGAAGCCGATCAGCGCGGTCAGGAAGGCGCCGGCGGCGGCCGCCTCGGTGGCGGTGACGACGCCCATGTAGATCGCCAGGATCACCGCCACGAACAGCAGGATCACCGCCCAGACCCCGCGCAGCGAGGCCAGCGCCTCGGACAGCGAAAACGGGTCTGTCGCAGGCAGTCTGCGGCCATAGACCAGGGTGACGGTGGCCATGTACATCAGCACCGCCAGCAGCCCCGGCACGATGCCGGCGATGAACAGCACGCCGACGTCCTGTTCGGTGATATAGCCGTAGACCGCCAGCACCACCGAGGGCGGGATCAGGATGCCCAGGGTGCCGCCGGCGGCGATGATGCCGGTGGCGGCCTCGTCGCTGTAGCCGGCGCGCTTCATCTCGGGATAGGCGACCTTGGTCATGGTGGCGGCGGTGGCCACCGAGGAGCCGCAGATCGCCGCGAAGCCGGCGCAGGCGCCGACGCTGGCCAGCCCCAGCCCGCCGCGCAGGCTGCCGAAGAAGGCGCGCCCGGTGCGGAACAGCTCGCGCGACATGCCGGAATTGGTCGCCAGCACCCCCATCAGGATGAAGAAGGGGATCAGGGTGAGGTTGAAATCGGTCACCGTGCGGATCGGCGATTGCGCCAGCAGGTTCAGCGCCGGCTTGACCCCGACGATGGCGCCGAAGCCGGTGACGCCGACCAGCCCCATGGCGACGCCGATCGGCACCCTCAGCAGCATCAGGACGAACAGCGCGACAAAGCCGGCGCCGGCGACAAATTCGTTGCTCATGCGCGGCGCTCCTCATCGGCGCCCGGGGTGGCTGCCAGGGCGGCGGCTTCGACATCCTCGAATTCGGCCAGGTCGCGGCCGCGGGCCAGCACCAGCCACAGCCGCCAGCCGGTGGTCACCAGGGCGGCCAGCAGCCCCAGCCAGATCGCGGCGAAGAACGGCCAATGCGGCAGCCGCAGGTCCATGGTGGCATCGCCGCCGTTGAAGGCGTTGATCACCCGCCCGTAGATCTTCCAGGCCAGCAGCGCGGTGAAGCCGAACAGCACCGCCCAGGCGGTGCCGTTGACCGTGCGTTTCGCCTTCGGCCCCAGCAGCCCCGCCAGCAGGTCGACCTTGATATGCGAGCCCCAGTAGCCGAGGCCGGCCAGCCCCCAGATGATCGCCACGCCCAGCACCAGCCGCGACAGGTCGAAGGCGTCGGGCACCGGCCGCGCCAGCAGGTAGCGGCCGATCGCCGAGACGACGATCAGAACGGTCACCAGGCCCAGCAACGCGCCGGCGACCCGCTCGATCCAGTGGATCAGACGGTCCATGAAATCTCTCCCGCCGGGAAGGGGTCAGGGATGGCCGGCCCGGCGGGCCGGCCAGAGGTTGGTCGAAGGGCGATCAGTAGCGCGCGCCGTTGCTTTCGAGGCTGCCGACATAGGCGTCATAGATCGCCTGCGCGTCCTGCCCCTTGCCGCCGATCTCCTCCATCCAGGCCTTCAGCACGCCCTGGCCAGCCTCGCGCCAGGCGGCGACATCGGCCTCGCTGGGTTCGTAGAAGGTCTGCTTCGGATCCGCGCGCAGCCTGTCGCGCGCGGCCATGTCGTCGGCGGCCCAGTTGGCGGCCATCTTCTCGGACCACTCCGGGGTGCAATGGGCGTCGATCACCGCCTTGTTCTCGGCGCTGAGCCCGGCATAGCTGTCGGGGTTGATCACCAGGATCTGGCCGGACATGTAGAACGGCATGTCGAGGTGATGGGTGGTCTCGCCCGAGAGGTTGAAGTCATACATCGCGCCCCAGGGGAAGGTCACCGCATCGGCGGTACCGCGGGCCACCGCCTCGCGCGCCTCGGGGGCGGGCACCTGCACCGGGCCGCCGCCCAGCTGGCTGACGAAGCGCGCCATGGTGGCATGCGCCGGGCGGATGTTCTTGCCGGCGATATCGCCGGGCACCCGGATCTGCTCTTTGGAATGCAGCGCGCCGGCGCCATGCGGATGCACCAGGCAGAATTTCACATCGCTCATCTCGCTGGGCGCATAGGCCTGATACCATTCATGGATGGCCTTGGCGCCGGGCACCGAATCCGAGACCTGGAACGGCACCTCGATCAGCGAGAAGATCGGGAACCGGCCGGCGGTATAGCCGGGGTTCACCCAGGTGATATCGGCGATGCCGTCGCGGGCCATGTCGTAATGATCCGGCGCGGCGCCGATCTGCTGGGCCGGAAAGATCTGGATGGCGATGCGGCCCTCCGAGTCTGCCTCGACCGATTTCGCCCACATCTCGATCCCCTTGCCGGGGGCGATGGTGGCGGGCACCCAATGCGACAGGCGCAGGGTCACCTCCTGCGCCTGGGCCGCCAGCGGCAGCGCGCAGGCCGTCGTGATCGCCAGGGCGATTTTAAGCGTCTTCATGATGTCTCCTCCCTAGGTATTCCCCATAATTAAAGGCATACATACCATCGAAAATCAAACCTCGGCTGCGCCGGCGGGGCCAGATAATCGGCCAGATCATCGGCGGGCCTTGGCCACTCCCTCCTGCGGACAGGAAAAAGGCCCGCCGGGGCGACCGGCGGGCCTGGTGTCGAAGATCTGGCGAAAGCTCTGGCGGGCTCAGCCCGCCGCCCTTAGCCCTCTGGCCTTAGCCCTCTGGCCGGTCGCCGCGCCGCCGCCCGAACAGCTTGAGCACGAAGACGAAGGCGGGGGGCACGAAGAACAGCGAGAAGACCGTCGCCGCGATCATGCCGCCCACCACGCCGGTGCCCACCGCGTTCTGGCTGGCCGAGCTGGCGCCGGTGGCGATGGCCAGCGGCACCACCCCCAGGGTGAAGGCCAGCGAGGTCATCAGGATCGGCCGGAACCGCAGCTTCGCCGCTTCCACCGCCGCCTCCAGCAGGGGTTTGCCCTCGGCACGCAGATCCTTGGCGAATTCCACGATCAGGATGGCGTTCTTGGCCGACAGCCCGATGATGGTGATCAGCCCGACCTTGAAGTAGATGTCGTTGGGCATATTGGCGATCCAGACCGCGGCGACGCTGCCGGCGACCCCCAGCGGCACCGCCAGCATCACCGACAGCGGGATCGACCAGCTCTCGTAGAGCCCCGAGAGCAGCAGGAAGACGAACAGCACGCTGAGCGCATAGAGCAGGTTCTCCTGCGCCCCGGCGTCGCGTTCCTCCAGAGACTGGCCGGTCCATTCATAGCCGAAGCCCTGCGGCAGTTGCGCCGCCAGCTTCTCCATCTCGGCCATCGCCTCGCCGGTGGAATAGCCCGGCGCCGCGGCGCCCGAGATCCGGGTCGAGGCATAGCCGTTGTAGCCCACCACCTGCGACGGGCCGGTCTCCCAATGCACGGTGGCGAAGGAGGAGAAGGGCACCATGCCGCCGTTGCTGTTGCGCACCGACAGGTTCAGCAGATCCTCGGCCGACATCCGCGCGGTCTCGTCGGCCTGGACGATCACCTGCTGCAGCCGTCCGGCATTGGGGAAGTCGTTGACATAGGAGGAGGCCAGGTTCTGCGAGATGGTGGCGTTGATGCTGGCGAAGGTCACCCCGAAGGTATTGGCCTTTTCCCGGTCGATGGTCAGGATCACCTGGGCGGAGGCGGGCATGCCCTCGGTCCGCAGGCCGGTGACCACGCCGCCGGTCCGCGCCGCCGCCAGCAGCTGCTGGGTGGCGGCCTGCAGCGCCTGCTGGCCGTTGCCGGCGCGGTCCTGCAGCCGGAAGCTGAAGCCGCCCGAGGTGCCCAGCCCCTGGATCGGCGGCGGCGACAGCGCGAAGGCGCGCACGTCCTTCAGTCCGAACAGCCGCATGTTGGCGTACATCGCCACATCCTGCGCGCTCTGGCTGCGCTCCTCCCAGTCCTTGAGGGTGACGAACATCAGCGCCGCGGTGGGGCCGGTGCCGGAGAAGCTGAAGCCGCGCACGGCGACGATATTGGCCACCGCCTCGTTGCTCTTCAGGATCGCCTCGGCCTGTTCGATCGCCGCCGTCGTCCGGTTGGCCGAGGCCGTGGGCGGGGCCTGCAGGTCGACGATGATGAAGCCCTGATCCTCGTTCGGCACGAAGGAGGTCGGAAGCTTGACGAAGCCGAAGCCCATGGCGCCGACCAGGCCCAGATAGAAGACCATCACGATGGCGGTGCGTTTCGAGATCCGCTGCACCGCGCCGGTATAGCCGGTGGTGGTGACCTCGAAGCCGCGGTTGAACCAGCCGAAGGGGCCGCGCCGCTGCATGTGGTGGCCCTTGGGCACCGGCTTGAGGAAGCTGGCGCAGAGCGCCGGCGTCAGGCTGAGCGCCAGGAAGGCCGAGAACAGGATCGAGGCCACCATGGTCAGCGAGAACTGCCGGTAGATGATGCCCGAGGCGCCGGGGAAGAAGGCCATCGGCACGAAGACTGCCGACAGCACCAGCGAGATGCCGATGATCGCCCCGGTGATCTGCGACATCGCCTTGCGGGTGGCCTCGCGCGGCGGCAGCCCCTCGGTCACCATGATGCGTTCGACGTTCTCGACCACCACGATGGCGTCGTCGACCAGGATGCCGATCGCCAGCACCATGGCGAACATGGTCAGCACGTTGACCGAGAATCCGGTGCCCAGCATCACCGCCAGCGTGCCCAAGAGCGCCACCGGCACCACCAGGGTGGGGATCAGCGTGTAGCGGATGTTCTGCAGGAAGACGAACATCACCAGGAACACCAGCACCATCGCCTCGACCAGGGTCTCCACCACCTTGGTGATGGATTTCTCGACGAAGGGGGCGGTGTCATAGGGCACCGCATAGGCGATGCCGGCGGGGAAGAACTTCTCCAGTTCCGCCATCTTGGCGCGCACCGCCGTCGAGGTCGCCAGCGCATTGCCGCTGGAGGTCAGCTGGATGCCCATGGCGGCCGAGGGCTGGCCGTTCAGCCGCGAGCCGAAGCTGTAGTTCTCGCTGCCGATCTCGATCCGCGCCACGTCCTTGAGCCGCACGGTGGAGCCGTCGGGATTGGCGCGCAGCACGATATTGCCGAATTCCTCGATGGTCGACAGCTGGCCCTTGACCATCACCGTGGCGGTCAGCTGCTGGTTGATCGGGTTGGGATCGGCGCCGATCTGGCCGGCGGCCACCTGGGCGTTCTGCGCCGCGATCGCCGCGGTGACGTCCGAGCTGGTCAGATTGAGGCCGACCATCTTCTCCGGGTCGATCCAGATCCGCATCGCCCGCGCCGCCGAGAACAGCTGCACGCTGCCGACGCCGTCGATGCGCGACAGCGCGCCGACCACGTTGCGGGTCAGGTAATCGCCCAGGTCCACCGCCTCGCGGCTGCCGTCGGTCGAGATCAGCGAGACCACCATCAGAAAGCCGGAGCCGGCCTTTTTCACCGTGATGCCGCGCTGCACCACCGAGGCGGGCAGTTTCGCCTCGACCCGCCGCACCGCGTTCTGCACGTCGACCGTGGCCTGGCCGACGTCGGTGCCGGGCCGGAAGGTGGCGGTGATCGAGATCCGCCCCGAGGCGTCGGAGGTGGATTCGTAGTACCGCAGCCCCTCGATGCCGTTCAGCTCCTCCTCGATCGGCTGGGCGACGCCTTCGTACATCTTTTCCGGCGGCGCGCCGACATAGGTGGCCGAGACGGTGATCTGCGGCGGCGCCACCTGCGGATACTGGCTGACCGGCAGGTTGGGCAGGGCCAGGATCCCGGCCAGCGAGATGAAGATGGCGATCACCCATGCCAGGATGGGCCGCCCGATGAAGAATTGCGCCATGGTCCCCGCCTCAGTTTCCGGATGCGCCGGCCGTCACCGGCTCGGGCTGCACCGTGGCCCCGGGATAGAGCTTCTGGGCGCCCTCGACGACCACGGTCTCGCCGGCGGCAAGGCCGCTGTCGACCATCCAGCGGTCGCCCAGCGTGGTCCCCAGCTGCACCTGCCGCAGATCGACCTTGTTGCCCTCAGTCAGCACATAGACCTGGGCATTGCCGCGGCCGTCGCGCAGCACCGCCTTCTGCGGGATGGCGATGGCATCCTGGCGCACCGCCTGCTCGATGCGGACCCGCACGTAGAGCCCCGGCAGCAGCTCGCCGTCGGGATTGGGGAATTCGCCGCGCAGGGTGATCTGGCCGGTGGTCTCGTCCACCGCGGCTTCGGAGAACAACAGCTTGCCCTTATGCGCATAGGCGGTGCCGTCGTCGAAATAGAGCTGCACCGAGGCCTGGTCGGGGGCGGCGGCGACCAGCTCGCCGGCGGCCAGCGCCCGGCGCAGGCGGAACAGATCGGCGGCCGACTGGGTGAAGTCGGCATAGACCGGATCGAGCTGCTGGATCAGCGCCAGATGCTGGGTGCCGGTGGCGCTGACCAGCGCCCCCTCGGTCACCAGCGCCCGGCCGATGGTGCCCGAGATCGGCGCCCGCACCTCGGTATAGTCGAGATTGAGCCGCGCCTCGTCCAGCGAGGCCTCGGTCAGCGCCACATCGGCCTTGGCCTGCAGCACGGTGGTTTCGGCCTTCTCCAGCTCGACCCCGGCGGCGACATTGCGGGCGCGCAGCTGGCGCTGGCGCTCCAGCTCGACCTCGGCATTGGCCAGCGTCGCCTTGGCGCGCGCCACCGTGGCCTCGGCGGCCTTGACCTGCACCTCGAAGGGGGCGGCGTCGATCCGGTAGAGCACATCGCCCTTCTCGACCCGGCTGCCCTGGCGGAACACCCGTTCGACCAGGATGCCGGAGACCCGCGGCCGGACCTCGGAGACCCGGGTGGAGGAGATCCGGCCCGGCAATTCGTTGATGATCGGCAGCGGCTCGCCCTGCAGCGTCAGCGTGCTGACCGGAGTGGGTGGCATCTGCTGCTGGGCGGCGGCCGGGGCCAGCGGGGTGGCAAGCCCGGCAATCAGCGCGAGAGCGGCGGAAAGGCGGAGGATCGGCGGCATCGGAAACACTCTTTTTCGGAAAGCTTCGGGAGGGCGGATAATCTGACGGGGGGTCTGACGGGTCATGGGGCCGGTGTCTCCTCCTCCGGGTCGACCAGATGGCGGATATCGTCGAGGATGTCATCCCGCAATGGCGGCTCGAAGCGGTGAAAGCCCAGATGTTCCAGCGACATCAACCCGTGCAGCGCCAGCCAGGCCAGCAGCGCGCGGCGCGGATCGGCGGCCTCGGCGCGGATGCGGGCGATCTCGGTGTCGAAGAAGCCGCGCATCTGCGCCCGGCAGCAATCGTCCGAGCCCATGCTGGCGGTCAGCAGCACCACGCCCGAGATCTCCTCCTCCGAGGGCGGATGGGCCGCCTCGGCCAGCAGGGTGGTAAGCCAGGGGTGGCACCGGACGTCGGCGCCGGCCGCCTGTTCGGCGCGCTGCGCCGCCATCGCCTCGATCCGGCGGGTCACATAGGCGGTCATCAGCTGCTTCTTGGTCTTGAAGTCGTAAAGCACGCTGGCCTTGCTGATGCCGGCCTTCTCGGCCACCGCCTCGATGGTCAGCGCCGCCGGCCCGGCCTCGCGGATCACCGCCTCGACCGCGGTCAGGATGTCGTCCCGCTCTATCCGCCTGCGCCGTCCCATGGGGAGCATCCGAGCCTGTCGTGAATTAATAACCAAATGGTTGGTTATATTCAGGGCAGGGGGCTGTCAACTGCGCCCCCCATGCGTAGGGGATCCCTCTGCCTCGCATCGGGGAGAGGGCCAAAAGGCCCGACGGCAGGAAGATGACGCCCGGCTGATGACGCTGGCCCGATTAGCTTTAGCTGTCCGGCTGATCCGCTTGCAGCCGGCCGTTGCTGATCTGCAGCCCCTGGCGATATCCGAGAAGACCACCCGCATCGAGGCGCCCACGAAAACCACGAGGAAGCTGGCAGAGACCACGGACACCGCGCGCCGTCTCCAGACGATGCCCGGCGTCGACCCGATGGCGTGCTTAGGATGCGAAGGCACTTTCCGGCTTTATCAGGCTCGATAAAATGGAATGAGGAGGTGCATATCTATTTATCGAGCCCTTGGTGATCTCGTGTGAGGCTCGGATCATCCACGGATAAAGACTTTCGAGGAAAGGGGATCCCGTCCGGGAGTATCCTGAACTCCGTGTATCTGGCCTGGCCCATGCGGCTTCAGATACTTGAGCGTCGCAAAGCTCGCCGAACATTATGGAGAACTGGTTCCGGGCGACAAACCATGTGACCTGCCCCCTGCCGGTCCCTCATTCATAACGAGAGTCTGCAGGTTGGTTGAAGCGATACCCATCTTCGGACCAGCAGCGTGTAGAGTTTTCCGGCTTTTGTCAGGGTGACGGGCTGGTTACGTCCCCCGATTTCGTCAGCAAGATCGGCGGCTTGTTCCCGATCGCGCTATGTGGCCGTTCCTCATTGTAGTATCGACGCCACGCCTCCACCTTTTCGCGGGCATCCACAAGGCTCATGAACCAGTGTGTGTTCAGGCATTCCTGCCGGAACCGCTGTGAACCGCCCATTGAACGCCTCGATGAAGGCATTGTCCGTCGGCTTACCCGGTCTCGAGAAGTCCAGGACGACGCCGCGCTGATAAGCCCAGAGATCCATGTCCCGGGTGGCGTGTATGGCATGGCGGGACCGGCCGGAGGATCACCATCGCATTCCGGCTCACGGAGGCCGGCGATTGCCTCCAGATCGCGCTGGTCGCCTTCGGGAGGGCAGAACTGGATGGGCGCGGCACCGGACCGGTCGGAGGCGTTCAGGTAAGATAAGGTCAGGACCCGCGCGTAGTCAGCGGGGGGCGCGACCGCAGTTCACACCGTTGGCCATCCACCCGCGTCCGGACGCCGCCCCGGAGGTGTTTGAGCGGAGCGCCGTCCGGCCCCCGCATTTCTACGGTCGGGACCATGAGAAGGTGCGCCTCGTCACCCGCGCGATGAAAGGCGCGCCAGGCCGGGACCGGGCTCCTTGGGAAAGTGAAGTGAACGGATGGTGCCTGATGTTTGCGCCCTTTTTTCTTCCATTTCCTGTCAGAAGAACCTGAAACAGTTAACTCCCTCACCTTCAGAAAAAAATACAACTGATACATGCCCCGGCGGTCATCAGTCCGAAATAGTCACCCCGCCCGAAGCCGACACGATGGCGGTCAGCGCCTCCGAAGCCCTTGCCAGTAGCTCCCCCAACCCTGAATGAGAAACAAAAACCCCCGGACCTTGGTCCGGGGGTTTTTAGCCAATAACCTAACTTGATTTTCTATCAGCCGCACATATGGCGGCGAACTGTCGAGCAAGCTATCGGCCAGCCGCCCGATAGGCGGCGAACAATTTAATTCTACCCGGAACCCATCCGCTTCGCAACCCGTAATTTTCATTAAATAGTCGACCATGAACAAATGTTTCATGCGGCGAAGTCGGCACAGGGTCGGTGGCTTCCGACGCTGAGCGCGATCAGGACGGTGGCCAAAATCGCGGTGATTATGGCTCGGAGGTGGGCGAGGATCGCAGAGGACGGAGAAGATCGCATCGCCGAACCGGACCTTCTCGAAGCCATTGTCAGCAACGACGGCAACCTCTCCTACGGCAATATTGTCAGTGTCCAGGTCGATCCTGATAACTACCAGACCGCCCTCACGGACGATGGTATCGGCGAACTCCGGGACATGCTCATGTCTGCCCGGGTATCGACCGAGGAATGGCATAGCTTACTCGAGGACTTCGTTGACGATCCCGACATCATCGCACGCGTCAAGGACCCGCCACAGCGGTAGCTACCGGGTGCTTACGGCCAATCGTCATAACCACAATCAGGTAAAAGTATTTCCAAAAGGGAGTTTTCTGGATTTTTCTGGACAGCCGCCCGGCGCAGGCTGCGGCATTTGCGAAAAACTTTTTCTTATATTCAACCTAAAAGTGCCAAATATAATATTTATATCAACATAAGGTGGTAAAAATAGAGGTTATCCACATTTCTGAACTCTAGCCATATTGCTTCAAGGAACCGCTGATCGGGATAATTCCTCATGCCCGGATAGAAAGGAAGTTGGCATGAGTTTTCAGTTCACGCGGATCACCTCGATCGAGCCTCCGATCCTCAGCAAGTCCTATACGCTGGAGGACGGCCAGCTCACGAAAGCGGTCAGCGCGCAGTTGACCCGCGGCATCGCCGCCCGGCGTCGCATCGACCGCTTCTCGGCCTTCGTTTCCGAACTGAAGACATTGCAGACTTCCGAAGCGCTGACCTTCGGGATTACGTCACATGACGTGGCCCAGATCATCACCACGCGGGCCTATGAAAAACTGCCGGAGTCTCAGAAAGACCTGTTCCTGACGCGCAGCAATGCTCACTTCAGTTGGCCCGAAGGCCCCGCGATCATGATGTTCGATATCGATCCCCCCTCTGATGGGGCCGCCCTGTCGCGCGAAAGTGTGCTCAAGCTCTTCGAGGAGGTCTGCCCGATGCTGCGCGAGGTGCCGAAGATCTGGTTTCCCTCGTCCTCCAGCCACATCTGCTGCAGCGAGACCGGGGAGGATCTGACCGGACTGCGTGGCCAGCGCCTCTACATGCCCGTCGCGCAGGGCACCGAGATCCCGGAGATCGCCAAAGCGATCTGGACGCGGCTCTGGGCCGAAGGGCACGGGTTCATCCAGATTTCAAAATCCGGCATGCGGCGTAAGTCGACGCCCATCGACCGTACTGTTTACCAACCCTCCCGCCTCGACTTCGCCGCTGGGGCCGCGACTGGGCCCGGCCTGTTTCAGAAGCGTGGGAAACCGGAGTACCTGGCATGACCATTCTCGAGACGTTCCTTTCCGCCGCCCTTGTCGCGCCCGATCCGGCACAGATCCAGTTGGCGGCGGACAACCAGGCGGAAGCGCTGCGCCAGAAGAAACCCGAGGCGGCGCAGATCGCGAAAAGCTGGAGGGCTGGGCGCCTCGCCGAGATGCGGGCCCGCAGCCAGGCATCCCCGGACAAGCTTGAGGAGGTGTTGTACCGTGCTGTCGCGAAGTCGGAGCTTTGCGGCGACTTCGAGGTGCGCGTTCTCCTTGCCGGCCAGAAGGTGCCCCAGATCGTGCCGGTCCGTGACCTGCTCTCTACTCCCGAAATCTTTGACGGATGCCTCACGTTGGATCCGCTCGAACCCGAGTACGACGGCCACCGCCCAGTCGGAAAGCTATACCTCGATGGGACTCCGAGGCTTCACTCGATGGCCCGGGGCGGTCGGACTTACCGCCTGTATCCGCGTCTCGAAGACGCAGGCTTGTCACCTATCACTCTTCTGTGGGACGAAGGCAAATCCGCTGAGATCGTCTCTCGCTGCATCGGGCAACTGGAAGATGACGGTCGCTTCTATGCCGCTGGCGATGCTGCCTGTCGGATCCAGGGCGCGAGGATGGAAGTGCTGACCGAGCCGCTCCTGGATTTCGAACTGTCGCGCCGGATCAAGTTCTTGAAGCGCGGGCGGGGCGGTGAAACGAAACCTGTCTCGCTGCCTCTGCGGCAGGTCAAGCAGGTTCTGGGCCAAGCCGCCAGCCAGTTGCCTCCTCTGGAGGCGATCGTCGATTACCCGCTGCCCCGGCCCGACGGCAGCCTGATCGATCAGCGCGGTTATGATGCTATCACCGGGCTTTTCCTGCGGCAGGATCCCGATCTCTTCCCGGTCCCGGCCTCACCGAGCCCGCAGGAAATCAGCAGGGCCGTGGAGATCTGCCTTGCGCCTTTCGCGCAGTATCGCTTCCCTTCGGACGCCGAGGGACGCAGCGCCGTTCTGGCTGCGGTCATGACCGCCGTCCTGCGCCCGGCCCTGCCCGTGGCCCCCTTGATCGCGATCAGTTCTCCCAGCCTCGGCGCTGGGAAAAGCTACCTCGCCGCGGCCCTTGGAGCCATCGCAATGGGCGAAATCCCCGGCAGTCACAGCTTCCCGGAAAGCGCGACCGAGCTTCAGAAACTGCTGTTCTCGCATTTGCTCGACGGCAGCCGCATCGTGAACATAGACAACGTCGACCGGGCCCTGCACAGCAACGAGTTGTCGAGCTTTATAACCTCCTGGCGATACGTTGGCCGCATTCTGGGTTCCAGCGCTGTCAGCACCCGCCTGCCGAACCGTGCCCTCGTCGTGATGAATGGTCTCAACCTGAGTTTCGGCGATGGCCTGTCCCGCCGTCACATTCCGCTGCGGCTCTCCGCGGTTGGAGCGGATGCCCTGACCCGGGCGTTTGACTTCACACCGCCCGAACTGGCCCTGCAGACGCGTGACGAAATCATCACCGCCGTGCTGACGCTGACCAGAGTGCAGGCGGATGGTCACGTCAGGGAGCGGAGCTTCGGAAGCTTCGAGGCCTGGTCGCAGCTGGTGCGGGATCCAATCGCCATGCTGGCCCGGACCCGCGACGACCTGGGTCTGATCGACCCGCTGGACTTCCTGTCGTCCGGGGTCCGGAACGATGTGCAGACGGACAGTCGCGGAGAGCTTTTGGACTATCTCTCGACCCTCGGCCTTGCGGATGAATTCACCTCCACCCAGTTGCGGACTGTCTGCGCAAGGGACGGCGTCTGGGAAGATCTCGTGACGTCCGTCTTCCCGCACGGTAAGTTCTCCACTCCCCGCGGCATCGGCCAGGTGTTGTCCCAACTCATTGATCAGCCCGCGAACGGGCTTGTCCTGCGCTCGCGCAAAAGGGACGGGATGAATCTCTGGCGGATTGAGCGGCACGGGACCCTTGCCTGAACAATGTCGTGAATGATAACCCGACGGGCAACTCTCCTCCCGTCGGGAACTTGATCCCAGTACTATCAACCAGCAAGTTCGGCGGCCCATTAACCGGACCAGCAAGTTCGCGGTCGCTCAAATGGTCGAGAAGGCCGGCAGGCGGACGGCCTGGGACTTCCTGGAACACCTGCTGGAGATGGTTCCTTACCGGATCCACAACCCTACCCGGAACGATGACAAAGTATGGCGCTTCTCTTTCCTCTTGCTCATTTGTGAGGGGTTTTTCCGGTCATGAGCGCGACGATGTGCGCTGCGAGTTCGATGTCGATGTCGGCGGCGATTTCTAGTCTCACCATCCCAGGTTTCGAAGCGTCAGCTACCGGCCTTATTATGAATTCCGGATCGTCGTCGTTGCGCGGTGGGATGACATCAAGTGCCGCTCTCCCCGGATCGATTGATGATGGCTGTACACCGAGCGCGTCCGCGATCATGATGAGCTTGGGTCCGGGCAGCGGTGTCCGTCCGGTGCAATATCGGCTCACCGCTTCGCGCGAGATCCCAGTTCGCCTCGAGAGTTCGCTTTGATTGAGGCCTGCAGCGTCGATCGCTCTGCGTAGACGATGCGGGATCAGCATGTCTGCGAGTGGCCTATTGTCATCTTCTGGCGCCTTTCCCATTGCCTCTTCCCACTTCTCTGGCATCTCCACCTCCAACAGCTGCGTGCGCTTTTGTTTGATAAATTATGATTTTGTGAAATCACAGCGTCTATTTGATATTTTTCGGTTGACGGCGCGAGCAGGATCCGGATAGCGTAATGACATGTCCATCGCTCGCATCATACGCATATGACCGCCTGACCCGGATCCGGGGAAGATGATCACGCGTATCGAGCAGGCCGCATGTCCCTTTTGATTGTTGCGGTCTAACAAGAGGTCACTCCTATGGCATGGACAGCTGTTGCGCTAACCATTGCGCTGTGCGGCGAGCTCGGCATGAGCATCTTCCCGGACATTCCGATCGTCGATCTGAAAATGTATCACATCTGACAATAATCCTCAGTTTCCTGACAGTTTCTGGGGGTCAGCACCGGTGTGCGGCTGGGTCTTATAAGCCCGGAGCGCCAGATCAACGTAGACGCCCCGGTTCGATTCCGGGGGCTCCTTCCAAAAATCCGGGAAGTCATCATGTCCATGAAAGAAGGCAACACCCCCTTTGAGCGATGCGTCGAAGAATGCGCTGCGCAGATCCTTCGCTGCCGTATCGGTTTGCTTGAAGGCGTCACCGAAGGGCAGATTCTGAGCGATTATTGCCCGTCTCCAAGTCCCCGGTTCTGGCTCGCAGTCAGAGCAAAGCTCCGGGATCTCGAATGTCGCACCTATCTCACCTGCATTGACCATCTGGCTTGGGCCCGGGTCCGAATGCGGCGCGGCGGGTACAACGCCATGGGGTTCATTTTCGAGCGGCAAGATCTTCTTAAGCACTCGCTTCGATCTGTGGCTGGGACCCTGCGCGAAGAACGACGGAACAGGCGCAACGAAGAGTTGCGCGATGCGCGCATCGACAAGCGCGCGAACCAGAGCAATAGCAATCTGGACTGGATGTCTTGGAACCCGGACGCATCGCTGCGCAAAGCGAGGGAGGATCCGGGTAGGATCAGGATCTACAAGGATCCCGGAAGTGCCGATAGAGACGATCGCGGTCGATCCGTTATCCGGAAAAAACTTGCGAAGGAATACACGCTCAAGCACCGGATGACGCGTCACGAGATCGACGAACTCTGGTCTGAAGTGCATGCGGGGGCGCCCTGGATGTCGGATGTCACGACTTGGCTTTGGGAACAACATCTGCTCCGCTTGGATGCCGCAATCCCGCATCTCGGCTTTCCGCCGATGCTGCTCGTCGGTCCCCCGGGGTCCGGCAAAACGCACCTGGCCCATCTGATCGGCAAGATCGCGGGCATCTGGAGTTCGCGCATCGATTTGTCATCGCGCAGTGCCGCTTTTGACCTTACGGGGGTCGAGTATGCATGGCGCTCGTCGAGCCCTGGTCTGCCGGTCAGAACTCTGAGCGAGATCGATCATGCAAACCCGCTGATCGTGCTCGATGAGATCGACAAAGCGGGTACGTCAAGCAACGGTGGCGATCCAATCGAGGCGCTCCTGCCGCTTCTGCAGCCGGAGATGTCCCGGAATTTCCAGTGCCCATTTATCCAGGGCACCGTTGATCTCAGCTGGATCAACTGGATCGCCACGGCGAATGACCTGTCCCGGGTTCCCGATCCGATCCTTGACCGCGTCAAAATCTTTCGCATCGAAGCCCCTCGAGGCTCCGGGTTGCGACAGCTTGTCGGGGATCGGCTCGGGCCGGTCGGCGCGGATGACGTGATTATCGACGCGGTCTGCGCGCGCATTGAGTCAGAGCAAATGAGTCTCCGGGGGCTCGGGCGGCTGGCCGAAGAATTCCGGGCCATCCAAAAGCGCCCGATTTTGCATTAACAATGGCAAGGAATTTCGAAATGCCCTTCCTCTTCAGCCTCCTCTACATCGCCGCCATGTCGCTCTCCGTGGTCGGGTTCATCTCGTCGACCGCTGACGAGGGCGACGTCCTCAATATCGGCCTGTGTCCGAATGCTTGGGGCATCGTAACCGTTTTCGCTGCCGTTCTTGCGGTGGGTGCCCATGTGAACATGAACGGCCGAATGGGACACCGGACCCCGGGGGCCATGTTTGCCCTGTCCACCTTTTTGTACATGATCCACGGCCTGGTCTTCCTGGCCTTCCTGGTTCCCTCCGCCCTGATCGGCCTTGCCATCCTGGCCGGCGGCGCGAACATCGGCTACGTCGCCGCCCTGATCGCGGTTGCCGTGCTGGCGATCCCGATGACTTCGCTTGGATGGTCTCTGACCGAATGTTTTGAGGGATGATCTATAGAGTTTACGTTATCCGGGACGCTATCGCTTCCCGGTATAGCCAGCTGATCCCCCCTCCGGTCGCCGGCGGAGGCGTTTTCATGCCCCACACGGAAAGGGAGGGCGCGAAAGTCCCTCCGGACAAGGTGGAGGCGGGATCGGAGACCCGAAGGTCAACGCGAACGTAGCCCTTTCGCTACGTTCGCGCAGGCGGAACCCATAATCGCTCTTTCTCTGCAGTGGTTCAGGCAGATTTTCCGCCGAAATCCACTGCAGAGAAAGGCGAAGGCCCCCTTGTTTGCCTGATCGCTTCGGCCTCAGCCGACCATGGCGTTGTCGGCGCGCTTGATCGCCACGATGGACGAACGCGGCAGCTTGCCGTCGCCATCGGGGAAGGGGGCGCCGGGGTGCTGGACGCCGACGAACATGGTGCGCAGATCCGCCGACCAGCACAGGCCGGTGATCTCGCAGTCCTTCGGCCCGGTCAGGAAGCGGTGGATCTCGCCCGAGACCGGATCGCCCGCCAGCATCTGGTTGTTGCCCATGCCGGCGAAATCGCCCTCGTTGTCATCCTCGCCGTCGGTCTGGATCCAGACCAGCCCGGTGCTGTCGAGCGCCATGCCGTCGGGCGAGTTGAACAGGTTGCCCGAGTTGATATTGGCCGATCCGGCATAGGGGGTGCCGGCATGCACATCCGGGTTGCCCGCCATCACATAGAGATCCCAGGCGAAGGCATCGGCGGCGTGATCGTCGCCGGCAGGCCGCCAGCGCACGATCTGGCCATAGCGGTTGGCCTCGCGCGGGTTGGGGCCGTTGACGGCAGTATCGTCGCCGCCGGCGTTCGGCTTGACGCCGCGGTTCTTGTTGTTGGTCAGGCAGCAATAGGCCTCGGCCGCGACCGGGCTGGTGGCGACCCATTCGGGCCGGTCCATGGTGGTGGCGCCGACCTTGGAGGCGGCCATCCGGGTGAAGATGGCGATATGGGCGGCATCCATGCCGGTGGTCTCGGGCGTCAGCGCCAGCCATTCCCCCGACAGATCGTCATTGAACTTGGCGGCATAGAGCGTGCCCTCTTCCAGCAGCGTCGAGGTGTCGCCGCCCGGCACGTAGATGTCGCGCGACACCCATTTGTAGAGATATTCGCCGCGCTCGTCGTCGCCCATATAGACCACCACGCGGCCATCGGGGGCGACCACCACCTCGGCGTTCTCGTGCTTGATGCGGCCGAGCGCGGAATGTTTCACCGGGGTCGCATCGGGGTTCGCGGGGTCGATCTCGACCACGTAACCGACGCGATGCGGCTCATGCGGGTTCTGCGACAGATCGAACCGGGCGTCCCACTTGTGGTAATCGTAGCCCCAGCCCTTGGCGCCGATGCCGTAGCGCTTGTAGCCCGCGGCGATCTCCGCGTCGGTGGGCAGCTCGCCCATGGCGCCGAAGTAGCCGTTGAAGTTCTCCTCGCAGGTCAGATAGGTGCCCCAGGGGGTCTTGCCCGAGCCGCAGTTGTTCATGGTGCCGAGGCTGCGGCTGCCGGTCGGATCGGCCGCGGTCTGCAGCAGCGGATGGCCGGCGGCGGGGCCGCGGATCTCCATCGGGGTGTTATGGGTGATGCGGCGGTTCAGCG
>JBFXGQ010000002.1:0-41553 GCA_050177915.1 Pseudodonghicola sp.
TGAGCCCCGAGGACCGGCTGCGCCGGGTGATCCGCGAGGTCCTGCGGGCCTACAAGGGCGCCGATCACGAACATCAGGTGCAGATCAGCGCGCTCTCGGCGCTGCCGGACGACCAGCAGGACCGCATGCGCGCCTATCAGCGCGACATGGTCAAATTCATGGGCGGCTGCCTGCACGACGTGGCGCCGGCGGTGTTCGCCGCGCATCCCGAGAAGCTGCGCGGCGTCACCATGTCGGTCTATGGCATGCTGAACTGGTACTTCATGTGGAACGCCCAGGCCGAGGCGCAGGAGCGTGACGATTACGCCGATCTGGTCTGCGACCTGACGCTCAGGGGCCTGCCGGGGCTGTGACCGCGCCGGGGCCGTCCCGGGGCCTGTCGCTTTCTGTGGGATAATAGGCAGACCGCGCCCCCTGCCGGCCTGTTCCCGCCGGCAAAACCCGGTTTCCTCTCGCACATCGCGGCACAGCCTGCTTATCGTGTGGCCCAGAGCCGCCCGGACGATACCGGCCGCCCTGCGGTGAACGATACCGCACCCGCCCCGTTGCGGACCCCAGCTTGAAGAAAGGCCTGTACCATGACCCTCCGTCCGAATTCGCCCGAAGCGCGCGACGCCGCCTATCACCTGCACAGCTATACCAATGCCCGCGCGCTGGAGAAGGACGGTCCGATGATCATCGAGACCGGCGAGGGCATCCATGTCACCGACAGCCAGGGCAAGACCTATATCGAGGGGATGGCGGGCCTGTGGAGCGTGGCGGTGGGCTTCAACGAATCGCGTCTGGTCGAGGCCGCCACCGCGCAGATGCGCAAGCTGCCCTATTACCACAACTTCTCGATGAAGTCGCACGGCCCGGTGATCGAGCTGGCCGAGAAGCTGATCGGCATCGCGCCGGTGCCGATGAGCAAGGTGTTCTTCACCAACTCCGGCTCCGAGGCCAATGACACCATCGTCAAGCTGGTCTGGTATCGCTCCAACGCGCTGGGCCAGCCCGAGAAGAAGAAGATCATCTCGCGCAATCGCGGCTATCACGGGGTGACCGCGCTCTCGGCCTCGCTGACCGGGCTGCCGAACAACCATCGTTCGTTCGACCTGCCGTTCCCCGGCATCCTGCACACCACCTGCCCGCACTACTGGAAAGAGGGCCGCGACGGCGAGAGCGAGGAACAGTTCGCCACCCGCTGCGCCGAGGATCTTGAGGCGATGATCCTGGCCGAGGGCCCCGAGACCGTCGCCGCCTTCATCGGCGAGCCGGTGATGGGCGCGGGCGGCGTCGTGGTGCCGCCGGCGACCTATTGGGAAAAGATCCAGGCGGTGCTGGCGAAATACGACATCCTGCTGATCGCCGACGAGGTGATCTGCGGCTTCGGACGCACCGGCAAGATGTTCGGCTCGGAAACCTTCGGGATCAAGCCGGACATCCTGACAATGTCCAAGCAGATCACCTCCTCGTATTTCCCGTTCTCGGCCTTCATGATCAACGAGCGCGTCTATGAGCCGATCGCCGACGAGAGCAACCGCATCGGCGTGCTGGGCCATGGCTTCACCGGCGGGGCGCATCCGGTGGGCGCCGCCGTCGCGCTGGAGAACATCAAGATCATCGAGGAGCGCGACCTGGTCGGCAACGCGGCCGCGGTCGGTGCCTATCTGCGTCAGGGGCTGAGCGGCTTTGCCGATCATCCGCTGGTCGGCGAGGTGCGCGGCGTCGGCCTGATCGCGGCGATGGAGCTGGTGCCGCCGGCCGGGCGCGCCGAGGAGATCGCCGTCGGCCAGATGGGCGCCAAGATGTACGGCATCATGGCCGAGAACGGGCTGATCTCGCGCAATATGGGCGACGCCATGGCCTTCTGCCCGCCGATGATCATCACCGAGGCGCAGGCCGGCGAGATCCTCGACATCGTCGGCCGCAGCCTGGATCAGCTCGCCGCCGATCTGGCGGGCTGAGCCCGCGGTCCGGCAGGGACCTGAGGAATGACGGGCGGCTCCGGGACACCGGGGCCGCCTTTTTCGTCGCGGCGGATGTCAGCCCTCGCTCAGACGCTCGCCCAGAAACGCCGCCGCGCGGCCCGCATCTGCTGCCGCGGCCCCGATGCGGGCCAGATCCAGCGCGATCTTGCCGCCGAAACAACAGCCGATGGCACCGATCTCAAGGGCGTGCGCGGGATCTGGACCGGAATTCGGCGCGAATTCCGGTCTGAATTCCGGCGCGGAATTCAGCCACGTACCGCCGTGGCCTGCGCATCCTTCGCACGGGCGTCTTCGCTCCATTTCTCGCGGGACAGCGGCTCGAAAAACTCAATCAGGGTGCCGTCCGGGTCGCGCAGATGGACCGCCCGTATGGTCCAGCCCGGATAGTCGCGCGGTGTGTTTTCGAAGGCGACGCCCCTGCCTGTTAGCCGCTGGTAGAGTGCGTTGACGCTGGCCACCTCGAGCACGACGACCGGTGAGCCGTTGGAGGCCGATGCCGGCAGCTCCGGGATCGCCTCGCGCATGCCGTCCCGCCGGAAGATGGCGATCTGTGCCTCGCCCTCCACCGCGAAACCGACGTAGTTGCCGGTTTCATCTCCCCAGACCGCCGGCAGGCCGAGGGTATCCCGGTAGAACCGGAAACTCCGGCCGAAATCCTCGGCGAGGATGCGGACCTGATAGATTTTCATGCCACGCCCTTTCTGTCGCAGGGTGTCCCGATGCGGCGAGTGTGGCGGTGGCGCAGCCCGGCGACCTTGATCTGGGACAAGAGCAGGAACCCGAGAAGGGGGGCAGGCATGTCCCCGATTTCGCTCCGCCTGCCACAAGCGTCGCGGAAAATGCGTCATTTTCCGCCCCGCTGTCTTCGCAAGAAAGCGGGGCGGCGCGGGGGGCCGGGTCGCGTCCTGATCCCATATGGCCGACCCCCTAGGCCGGCACCGCCAGCCCGATCCGTTGCAGCACCGCACCGGCCTCGGCCTGCCAGCGCGCCTGCAGCTCGGCATTGGAGACATGGCGCAGCCCCATCGCCTTCAGGCTCTCGGCCTTGGTCGAGGCGGTGGAGCCGAAGCTCGCCGCGACCCGCGGCCACCAGTAATCGACGCTGGTCTGCAGCGCGGCGGCCGCACCGGCCTGCATCAGCCTGACCACACCTTCCTCGGCCAGCTCGGCATGGCGGGCCTCGACCGGCGCGATGGCGCGGAACGCCTCGGCCAGCGGCTGGTAGGAGACCAGCGCGAATTCGACCATCTGCACGCCGACGGCGCGGCCCATCAGCAGGTTCATCACCACCGCGTCGGCCCAGCCCTCCAGCGGATAGTTGAACACGGCGAGCCGCATATCATGCTCGGTCCGCGCGGCGCCGATGTCGGCGTCGCGGCCCAGCCGCGCGGTCCAGGGGTGGTGGTTGGCGTAGCGTCCGGTATCGGCGCCGAAATCGCCCATGATCCGCAGCACCCGGTCGGCGTTGTCGGTCTTTTCCAGCACGATCTTGGCCGCCGCGATCCGCTCCTTGATGCCGGGGCCCTGGTTGATGATGTCGGCAAAGCCGGCGGCGCCCGCCAGCTCGCTGTCGACGAAGGTCGCCATCAGCTTCAGCAGCTCGGCGCGATAGCGCGGCGGCACGTTGGTGGGATTGGTCAGCACCCCGCCCCGGGCCAGATAATCCTCGATCCGCATCTCTTCGGTCATCGCATGTCCTCCCTTTCCGGGCCGGGGTTACTGGTCGTAATCGACCACGACGGTATCGGTCAGCGGGTAGGATTGGCAGGAGAGCACATAGCCCTTCTCGACCTCGTAATCCTCCAGCGCGTGGTTGGCGACCATCTCGACCTCGCCCTCCAGCACCCGGCAGCGGCAGGTCGAGCAGACGCCGGCCTTGCAGGCATAGGGCGCGTCCATCGCGTTTTGCAGCGCGGCGTCGAGGATCGAGGTGTCCTTGCCCATGGTGATGGTCTGGGTCGATCCGTCCAGCGTGATCGCCGCCGTGGTCTGATTGGCGCTGCTGGCGGCGTCCTTGCTGACGGCCTTGCGCTTCAGTCGGCCAGGCTGGGCCGAGGCGAAAAGCTCGAACTTGATCTGCGCGTCGCTCAGCCCGTGGGCGCGCAGCGCGGCGGCGATGCCCAGCATCATCGGCTCGGGGCCGCAGATGAAGGCGGTGTCGACGCTGGCGATGTCGATCCAGTGCTTGAACAGCTCGGCGCATTTCTCTTCCGTCACCAGCCCGGTGAACAGGTCGATCTCCTGCGTGTCGCTCTCCAGCACATGGATGATGTTGAGCCGGCCCATGTAGAGGTTCTTGAGATCTTCCAGCTCCTCGCGGAACATGATCGTGTTCACGCCCTTGTTGGCATAGACCAGCGTGAATGACGATTGCGGCTCGCGCGCCAGCACGGTCTTGAGGATCGACAGCACCGGGGTGATGCCGGAGCCGCCGGCGAAGCCCAGATACTGGCGCTCGGCCGCGGCGTCGAGCGCGGTGTGGAAGGTGCCCATCGGCGACATCGCCTGAAGGGTGTCGCCGACCTTCAGCTCCTCATTGGCCCAGGTCGAGAAGGCGCCGCCGTCGACCCGCTTGATGCCGACCTGCAGCAGCCCCTCGTCCTTGCCGGCGCAGATCGAATAGGAGCGGCGCAGCTCCTCGCCGTCGAAGTCGTGGCGGAAGGTCAGATACTGGCCCTGGATGAAGTCGAAGGCGGCCTCGTCGCCCTGTTTCGGTTGCAGCGTGACCACGACCGCGTCGCGGATGGTCTTGTGGATGTCGGTCACGGTCAGGTCGTGAAAACGCGCCATCTGCTTCTCCTCAGATGCACTTGAAATAGTCGAAGGGTTCGAGACAGTCCTTGCAGCGCCAGGTGGCCTTGCAGGGGGTCGAGCCGAACTGGCTGACCTTCTCGACATGGGTGCTGCCGCAATGCGGGCAGCGGTCGGGGCCGCCGGCGGGCTGGGGCGGCGCGATGCCGTAGTCCTCCAGCTTCTTGCGGCCCCTCTCGCTCAGCCAGTCGGTGGTCCAGGCCGGCGACAGCTGCCGCTTCAGCTCGGTCTTCCCGATGCCGTGGCCGCGCAGCGCGGTCTCGATGTCGAGATTGATGATCGAGGTGGCGGGGCAGCCCGAATAGGTCGGCGTGACGGTGACGACCAGCGTGTCACCCTGCCAGGCGACGTCGCGGATGATGCCCAGATCGGTGAGCGAGATCACCGGGATCTCCGGATCGGGCACGGCGTCGAGCCAGTCCCAGATCTGCTCCACGCTTGGCTTTTGGCTCATGTGGGTCTCCTCATCCGCCGGCTCCGGCGCAGGACCGGCCCGGCATCGCCGACCGCCCCGTGGGGCAGGGCCGGAATTTTCGAAAAATTCCGGTCCGGTTTCTTGGCAAGAAACCGGGCCCGGCGGTGGGGGTGTTACCAGGTCGCGTCGGGATAGGCGCGCTGCAGCCACTGCATCTGGGTCAGCATATGGCCCAGATGTTCGCTGTGCATCCGCCCGTCGCGGCCACCCTTGTGGGCGAAGCGGCTGTCGGGAACGCGCAGCGTGGCCTCGGCCAGCACCCGGCCGATCAGCGCGTCATAGTCGTCGCGCAGGCCGGCGGGATCGGGGGCGATGCCCTCTTCGACCAGCGCCGCATCGACCGCGTCGGCCAGGAACATCTCGCCGACATAGGGCCACAGATAGTCCAGCGCCGCCTGCATCCGGCCATGGCTTTCCTCGGTGCCGTCCCCCAGCGCCACCACCGTGTCGGCAGAGCGTTCCAGGTGATAGGCGGCCTCCTTGCCGGCCTTCTCGGCGATCGCGGCGACGCGGGCGTCGGAGGATTTCAGCAGCCGGCCCAGATAGATCGTGTGCCAGGCGTCGAACAGGAACTGGCGCATCAGGGTGCGGCCGAAATCGCCGTTCGGCATCTCGGTCAGCAGCACGTTGCGGAAGTCCCAGGCGTCGCGGTGAAAGGCGAGGCGGTCGGCATCGCGGCCTTCGCCCTCGACCTCGCCGGCAAGCCCCAGCCACAGCTGGGTCTGGCCGATCAGGTCCAGCGCGGTATTGGCCAGCGCGATGTCCTCCTCCAGCACCGGCGCATGGCCGCACCATTCGCTGACCCGATGGCCCAGCGTCAGGGTGTTGTCCCCCATCCGCAGGCAGAATTCGAACAGGGCCTCGTCCCGGGTTTTCTGCTGCGCGGTCATCACATCGCCCCCACTTCCTCGGGGATGTCGAAGAAGGTCGGGTGGCGGTAGACCTTGGATTCGCTGGGCTCGTAGAGCGGGCCCTTGTCGCTGGGCGAGGAGGCCGCGATATGGCGCGCCTCGACCACCCAGATGCTCACGCCTTCATTGCGGCGGGTATAGACGTCGCGGGCGTTCTTGATCGCCATGTCGGCGTCCGGCGCGTGCAGGCTGCCCACGTGGCGGTGGGACATGCCGTGCTGGCCGCGGATGAAGACTTCCCACAGGGGCCATTCGTTTTTCATGACAACTCCTCCTAGCCCCGGCCGCGCCTCTGCACGCCGGGAGATGGCTCAGGGATCGGCGGGCCGGGGCGGGCCCGTCACGGAAACTTATTCGGCCGCGACCTTGGCAGCGGCCTTCTTGCGGGCATGGGCCAGCATCGCGTCGCGCACCCAGCGGCCGTCTTCCCAGGCCTCGCGGCGGGCGTTCAGCCGGTCGGTGTTACAGGGGCCGTTGCCCTTCAGCACGTCGTAGAATTCCGACCAGTCGGGTTCCGAGAAGTCGTAATGCCCGCGCTCCTCGTTCCAGGTCAGGTGTTCGTCGGGAACGGTCAGGCCCAGATATTCCGCCTGCGGCACGGTCTGGTCGACGAACTTCTGACGCAGCTCGTCATTGGTGTTCATCTTGATCTTCCAGGCCATCGACTGGGCGGAATGCACCGAGTCCTTGTCCGACGGCCCGAACATCATCAGCGAGGGATACCAGAAGCGATTGAGCGCATCCTGCGCCATCCGCTTCTGCGCCGGGGTGCCCTGGGCCATCTTCATCATGATGTCGTAGCCCTGCCGCTGGTGGAAGCTCTCCTCCTTGCAGATGCGGATCATCGCGCGGGAGTAGGGGCCGTAGGAGGTCCGCTGCAGCGGCACCTGGTTCATGATGGCGGCGCCATCGACCAGCCAGCCCACCGCGCCCATATCGGCCCAGGTCAGCGTCGGATAGTTGAAGATCGAGCTGTATTTCATCTTGCCCGACAGCAGCTGTTCGGTCAGCTCGTCGCGGCTGACGCCCAGCGTCTCGGCGGCGCAATAAAGGTAGAGACCATGGCCGGCCTCGTCCTGCACCTTGGCCAGCAGGATCGCCTTGCGCTCCAGCGTGGGGGCGCGGGTGATCCAGTTGCCCTCGGGCAGCTGGCCGACGATCTCGGAATGCGCATGCTGCCCGATCTGGCGGATCAGCGTCTTGCGATAATCCTCGGGCATCCAGTCCTTGGGCTCGATCTTCTCGTTCGCATCGACATGCGCCTGGAACTTGCGTTCCTCCGGCGTCATCTCCTCGGGGGATTTGACGCCGGTTCCGGCGGTCTTGATCATCTGGGCATACATCTGCGGGTCCTCCCGGTTACACGCGTTCCAGAATCAGGGCAGCGCCCTGACCGACACCGACGCACATGGTACAGAGCGCATAGCGCCCGCCGGTGCGTTTCAACTGATAGGCGGCCGTCATCACCAGACGGGCGCCCGACATCCCCAGCGGGTGGCCGATGGCGATGGCGCCGCCGTTGGGGTTCACATGGGCGGCATCATCGGCCACGCCCAGCTCGCGCAGCGTGGCAAGGCCCTGGCTGGCGAAAGCCTCGTTCAACTCTATCACATCCATCTGCTCGATGGTGAGTCCCGCGCGCGCCAGCACCTTGCGGGTGGCGGGCACCGGACCGATGCCCATCACGCGGGGTTCGACGCCGGCAGCCGACATCGCCACCACGCGGGCGATCGGGGTCAGCCCGTTCTTCGCCGCCGCGGCCGCGTTGGCCAGCAGCAGCGCCGCGGCGCCGTCGTTGACGCCCGAGGCATTGCCGGCAGTGACGCTCAGGTCCGGGCCGTTGACGCCGCGCAGCTTGGCCAGCTGCTCCACCCCGGTGCCGGGGCGGGGGTGTTCGTCGGTGTCGACCACGACCGGATCGCCCTTGCGCTGCGGGATGATGACCGGGGTGATCTCCTCGGCAAACACGCCGGCCTCATGCGCGGCGGCCCAGCGGGCCTGGCTGCGGGCGGCGAAGGCGTCCTGATCGGCGCGGTCGATGTTGTAGTCGGCGGCGACGTTGTCGGCGGTCTCCGGCATCGAATCGACCCCGTATTGCGCCTTCATCTTCGGATTGACGAAGCGCCAGCCGATGGTGGTGTCATAGACTGCGTTCGACCGCGAAAAGGCGCTGGTCGCCTTCGGCATCACGAAGGGCGCGCGCGACATGCTTTCGACGCCGCCGGCAATCGCCATGTCGTAGTCGCCGGCCCGGATCGCCCGGGCGGCGATGCCCACCGCATCCATGCCCGAGGCGCAGAGCCGGTTGATCGTGCTGCCCGGAACCTCGACCGGCAGGCCGGCCAGCAGCGCCGCCATGCGGGCGACGTTGCGGTTGTCCTCGCCGGCCTGGTTGGCGTCGCCATAGATCACGTCGTCGAGGCTGGCCCAGTCCACCTGCGGGTTGCGCGCCATCAGGGCGGTGATCGGGATCGCGGCGAGATCGTCGGCGCGCACCTGGGACAGGGCCCCGCCGTAGCGGCCGATCGGGGTGCGCTGCGCGTCGCAGATGAAGGCGTCCATGGGTGTCTCCTCCGGTCCTTCGGTGTTCATAACACGACCGATTGGTCGGGTATTACGGCCTGGGGCGATTCGGGGCAAGTGAAATGTAACGAGAAATCGTGTGTATGACTTTTTTCGTAACGCAATGCGGCACCTCCTCCCCGGGCCCCGATCCTGTTGTGCGGCCTTCCTCGGTTTCGGGCAAGACGAAACGCCGCCGACGCGGCCTCTGGCGGTGCGGCGCGGGCTGTGAATAATGGGGGCAGGGCGCGGCGCAGCCGCCGCGCCGCGATCTGATCGGAACCCTTCTCAAGATGTCTGTCCGCCTTTGTCCGCCCCTTGCCCGCCTGCTGTTGGCGGGCTCTCTCGCGTTCGCCCTGCCGGGCCTGCCCCGCGCGCAGGAGGCGGTACCGCCGACTGTCCCGGGCGCGCTGGCGGACCCGGGCTTTGCCACGCTGGCCTGGCAGATCCAGAATGATCCCGACGGCGCGCTCGACCGCATCGCGGCGCTGGTCGAGGCGATGGACAATGGGCGCGGCGCCGATCCGCGCATCGTCTTCGACCTCTACGCGCTGGCCGCCGATCTGATGATCGAGGGCGGCCAGGTCGATCAGGCGGCGCAGGTCAAGGCGCAGCTGGCCGGGTTCGCGGTACAGTTCCGCGACGGCGTCGACATCGACCCGCTGCCGCTGTTTGCCGAGGCGGCGGCTTTGCTGGAGGATACCGGCCAGTTCGGCCGGGCGCGCGACGCGTTGCTGGCGATGATCGCGGAACAGCGCGCCGGCGCCCAGCCCGAGGCCGAGATCGCCGCCAGCGTCGAGGCGTTGCGCCGGGTTGCCGCCGAGATGGGCGCGCCGCCGCCCGAGCTGTCGACGCCGGAGCGGGTGCCGGGGGCCGGCGGCTTTCGCCGTGTCGGCGTCTATTATGCCACCGACCGCGCCCGCAGCGGGTCCCCCCGCGCGGCGGAGTACTACAGCGGCGGGCGTGGCGAGCTGGAGCTCGGCCGGGCCGAGGTCGCGGTTCCCGACCGGCCGCTGCCCGGGGTGATGCCGCCGCCAATGGTCTGGCCGCTGGAATTCGGCGCCGCCCCGGTGCGCCACGCCGCGCTGCTGCAGGTGGCGCCGCTGGCTGCCCCGGACTTCCGGGCCCGGCTCAGCGGCGAACTGGCACAGCGCCCGGCGCCGGAGGTGCTGGTCTATATCCATGGCTACGGCATGGGGTTCGAGCAGGCGGCGCGGCGCGCGGCGCAGCTCGCCTACGATCTGGCTTATGATGGCGTGCCGCTGCTCTATTCCTGGCCGTCGCGGGGCAGCAGCGTCGGCTATATCTCGGACACCGCCGCGGTGCGGCCGAGCGCGCGGCGCCTCGCCATGTTCCTTGCGGATCTGGCGGCGCAGCCGGGCGCGCCGACCGTTCATCTGGTGGCGGAGGGGATGGGCAACCGCGCGCTCGCCGATGCGCTGGAGCTGCTGGCGGCGCGGCGCGGGCCGGGGACGGGGCGCGGCCAAGATGCGGCGCCGGCCTTCGGTCAGGTCATCTTCGCCGCACCGGATCTGGACGCCGGCCTGCTGCGGGCGATGCTGCCGCAGATCCGGCCGCTGGCGCAGCGGCTGACGCTCTATGCCACCGACCGGGACCGCGGCCTCGGGGTGGCGGATATGCTCTATGGCGATGCGCTGCGGGCGGGGCTGGGCGGCGATCTGACCCTGACCGACCCGGCGCTGGACAGCGTCGATCTGTCCGATCCGCTGGCAGAGGTGCAGGGGCAGGGCATGTTCGCCGGGCCGGGCGCGGCACTGGCGGATCTGGCCACGCTGCTGTGGCGCGATACAGCTCCCGCCCGCCGCTGCGGCCTGACGGCGACCCCGGCGGGCGAGGGCGATCAGCCGGTCTGGATCTATGACGGAACGACCTGTCCCGAGGCCGCGCTTGCGGCGGTTCTGGCGCATCTGCGGCAGGCCGGGGCGCAAACGCCGGAGGCGGCGCGCGCGGTGCTGCGCCGGGTGGTCCCCGACCCGGGTCTGGCGCAACGGCTGGAGCCGGTGCTGGCGAAGTCGTTGGAGGAGTAGGGCGCCGGGACGGAGCGGTGTGCGCGGCCCCGTCGGTGGCGCGTGCCCTGCCCCTCAGGATGACGGGGGGCAGGGCAGGCAATCGGTTCCGGGCGGCGACGGCAGGCGTCTCGACCGGCTTGCGGTGTCGGCTTAGATGCCGATCCGGTCCGCGAAGACGTGGTAGACGATGCGATCGCGCTTGATGCCGCGCTTGGCCAGTTCCTCGTCGGACAGCGACTGCAGGTACTGGATTTCGTCCTGGCGCGAATTGGCTTCGGCGATACGCTCGATCCAGCTGCCCAGGGCATGGCCGAAGGCCACGAACGGACGCGTGATCGAGAAGACGGCGGACGGTTGGCTGGTGGTATGTGCCATTTGGACCCTCATATGAATTCTCAGTGTTGCGCTCCCTTGCCCTGATATTTGGTCAATACTGCTGACGTGACTAGAGGGCCGGGGGGCATATCCGCGTTGCGTTTTCTGCAATGCAGCATAGATCGGTGCTGCGGGCGGGGTGAAGATGGGCCGTCGGATCCGGCGGACCGGGGGCCCCTTGCGGGGCCGCGGGCAAGCTGCGGAGCCGGTCAGGTCCAGTAGCTGTCGTGCATCACGAAACGGGCGATATCGCCGCGTCGCAGGTCGCGATCGGCCAGTTCCGTATCGCTCAGCTTGGAGATTTCGATTACCTGCCGGGTCAGCGCGCTGGCGCCGGCATCGCCGCGGAACAGTTTCGAAAGGGCCGAGAACGGGTTCGGCAGCGGCGCGAAAATTGCGGTCGGGGCGGTGGAGTGAGCCATCGGAATGCTCCTGATCGGGACAATGTTTCTGCGTGTGCAACATCAGTTATGCTGCGCGTGCAGCATGAGCCAGAGGGGCCGTCGCATATCCCGATTGCGCCTTGCGCATGGCTCGGGGCCGGAGCTATGCGCGCCCCGGCCGCCGAATGTCGTCTTCGACGCGGGCCTCAGCCCTGCCGGAACATCTCGTCCACCGGCACCTGCAGTGCGGTGGCCAGCGCGTTGGTCTGGCTCGCCATGCCGATGACCGACAGCAGCTCGCCATACATCTGGGGCGTCATCCCCTTGGCCCGCGCTGCGGCGCTGTGGGAATGCACGCAATATTCGCAGCCATTGGCGACCGAGACCGCGACATAGAGCATTTCCTTGACCAGCGGGTCGAGCGCGCCGGGCGCCATCACCACCTTGAGCCGGTCCCAGGTGGCGCGCAGCTGCGCCGGATCATGCGCCAGCGCCCGCCAGAAGTTGTTGACGTAATCGGTGCCGCGCAGGGCGCGGATCTCGTCGAACACCGCCCGCGCCTCGGGGGTGGCTTCGGCGTCGCTCAGCAGTTTGACCGTCGCCATCTCAGAACGCTCCCTGACGGGCGCGAAAACTGGGTTTCATCTCAAAATCCTCCGTATCTGTCGGCCGAGCCTAGCATGGCGGCGATGACGGGCGCCATGACGGGCGTCCTGTGGCCGGACCGCTGCCGATTGCACCGCAGTTGCCGCGGCTCTAGGGTGCGGGCGGAACAAAGGGGCTGGCATGGCGGGACAGACGGAACAGGTTCTCAGCGCGGTTCTGGCGGATATCGACGCCGGCCGGCTCAACCCCGGCGACGTGCTGGAGGAGGCGCCGCTGATGGCGGCGCATGGGGTCTCCCGCACGCCGGTGCGCGAGGCTTTCATCCAGCTGGAAACCGCCGGGCTGATCCGCCGGCTGCCGCGCAAGGGGGCGGTGCTGTTCAAGCCGACGCTGGAGGAATTCCTCGGCATCCTCGAAGTGCACATCCGGCTGGAGGGGCAGGCGGCCGGGCTGGCGGCGCGGCGGATGACGGCAGCGCAGGCCCGCGCGCTGGAGGATGTAGTGCTGGCCTGCGAGGCGCATGCCCGCGACAAGGGCGACGACGATCCCGACGGCTACTATCAGCTCAACCTGCGGTTCCATGAGGGGGTGGCGCTGGCCTCGGGCAATCCCTTTCTGGTCGAGATGATCAAGACCAACGCGCGCAAGCTGATGGCCTATTACCGGGCGCAATACCGCTATCCCGGCGCCATCGCCGCCTCGGCGCGGGAGCATCGCGAGATCGCCGATCAGATCCTGGCGCACCGGCGCGAGGCGGCCGAGGCGGCGATGATCGCGCATATGGGGTTCGATCAGGCCACGGTGATGGATCTGCTGGCGGCGCTCGGCTGAGCCGGCGGTTGCAGGGGGCTTTGCCCCCCGGCCTGCGGCCTCCCCCCAGAGTATTTTCGGCGAAGAGAAGGGGCGCGGCGGCGCGCTTCTTCTCGCTCCACATACTCCCGCCGCGATTGTCAGCCTTGCGGCGGGCGCGCCTGTTCGAAGAAGCGCGCGATGCTTTCGGCGAAGGCGCCCGTGTCCGCAGGCTCCGAGAGTGAGGCCAGCGCGCGGGCGGTGACGTCGGGGCCCAGCTGCGCGGCCATCTCGCCGGTCAGGTCGGCGATGAAATCGCGGTCCATCTCCGGGTGGTGCTGGGTGGTATAGATGTGCCGCCCCAGCGCGAAGCCGGCGATCGGGCAGCCTTCGGAGCGGGCGAGGACGGTGGCCCCCTCCGGCGCGCGGGTGACCTGTTCGCTGTGGCTGCCGTAGAGGCGGACCACATCGGGCAGGTTGAGGGCCCAGTCGGGGCGGGCCAGCATCCGGGCATGCAGCAGCCCATGCGCCCAGCCGCCGGGGTTGTCGCCCACCGTGCCGCCCAGGGCCAGGGCGATGGCCTGATGACCGAAGCAGACCCCCATCAGCGGCAGGCGGGCCGCATGTGCCGCGCGGATCAGCTCGAACAGCCGCAGCGTCCAGCCGGCGCCGGAGCGGGTCGAGGCCGGGCTGCCGGTGATCAGCGCGCCGTCGAAGCGGCCCAGATCCGCGGGGAAGATGCCGTCTTTCACCGCAAACACCTCAAGGCTCCAGCCGGGGCGGGCGAGGTGGATCAGATCGGCGAATTTCTCGCCATCCCGCGGATGCCGCTCAGCGAATGGGCTGTCATCCGTGTTCGTCATCAGAATGGCCAGGTGCATGGGCGGCTCGCGTGATTTTTGTTTACATATTTATGGAGCCTCATAATATACCTATGACGCTGACGCAGGAAAGCCCCGATGACCCTCTGGACGCCGACCGACGACGGATTTGCCGATCTGACCAGCCACGATACTTTTGCCGCCGGTGCGCCGCACAACACCTTCGCCCGGCTGCGGCGCGAGGATCCGCTGCACTGGACCGCCTATAAGGACGGGCAGGATTTCTGGTCGGTCACCCGCCATGCCGATATCGCCGAGATGAACAAGAACACCGCCGTGTTCTCCTCGGCCCGCGGCATCCGGATGGAGGATCAGAGCTACGAGGAATACCTCGCGCGCCGCACCTTCCAGGAGACCGATCCGCCCGAGCACACCCAGACCCGCATGCTGCTGATGCGGGCCTTCTCGCGCCCCGTCATGGCGCAGTATGAGGAGGATATCCGCGCGCTCTGCGATGAGATCCTCGACACCGCGCTGGCGAAGGGCACCTTCGATGCCACCCGCGACATCGCCCGGCAATTGCCGATGCGGATGCTGGGCCGCGTGTTGGCTCTGCCCGAGGCGGATCTGCCCTGGCTGGTGGAAAAGGGCGATGCGCTGATCGCCAATACCGATCCCGATTTCACCTCCCATGTCCTCGACAAGATGGACACCGACGAATTCCGCATGATGCCCTTCAACTCTCCCGCGGGGGCTGAGCTTTATGCCTATGCCAAGGATCTGATGGCGGCCAAGGACGCCTCGGGCGAGACCGAGGGCGTGCTCAACATGATCCGCCAGCCGGCCAAGGACGGTTCGGTGATCACCGAGACCGAGTTTCGCAATTTCTTCTGCCTGCTGGTGGCGGCCGGCAACGATACCACTCGCTATTCCATCGCCGCCGGCATTCAGGCGCTGTGTCATCAGCCGGAGCTGCTGGGGCAGATGCAGGACGGCGGCGATATCTGGGAGACCGCGCCGGACGAGATCATCCGCTGGGCGACGCCCGCGCTCTATTTCCGCCGCACCGCGCTTGCTGATTACGAGATGCACGGCAAGACCATCCGCGCCGGTGACAAGGTGCTCTACTGGTTCGCCTCGGCCAACCGGGACGAGACGGTGTTCGACGATCCGTTCCGGGTGAACCTTCATCGCACGCCCAACCGGCACATGAGCTTCGGTCAGGGCGGCCCGCATGTCTGTCTGGGCATGTGGCTGGCGCGGCTTGAGGTGCGGGTGCTGTTTCAGGAGCTTGCCAGACGGCTGAAATCCATCGAACCTGCAGGCCCGCACCGGTTCCTGCGGTCGAACTTCGTCGGCGGGATCAAGGAATTGCCCGTCACCGTCACCCCGGCCTGAGGAGGTCCTCGATGAAGCCTCGCCTGCGCGCCCTGTTCTGTGACCACCTCAGCATCATGCGGGGCAAATATCTGCCCAACCACAAGATCGGCGACGATGGCACGCGGTTCTGCCGCTCGGTCTTCGGCACCCATTACGACCGCGACCTGCTGAATGCGCCGGGCGCCATGGTCTATCAGGGCCTGCCGGATATGGAGCTGAAATGGCGCCATGACGACATCCGCGGCAGCTGGGACGAGAACACCAAGATCGTGCTGGGCGATCTTTACGACGACGCCGGCGAACCGCTGCCGCTCTGTCCCCGCGGCGCGCTGAAACGCGCGGTCGCCGCCTGGGGCGAGATCGGGCTGAAACCCAAGGTCGGGATCGAGCTGGAGGCCTATGCGCTGCAGGGCGACGAGGCCGGGCGGCTGGAGCCCTATGATGCGCCCGGCGGCGTGGTCTATGGCACCGGCCCCTTCGCCGATCCGCTGCGCTTCAACGACCGGATCTGGGAGATGGCGGACAAGCTCGGCTTCTCGCTCGACATGATCACCGCCGAATTCGACAGCCCGCAGTTCGAATACACCCTGACCTTCGACGACGCGGTCAAGGCGGTGGACGATATCGTCCTCTTCCGCCTGATGGCGCGCGAGGTGGCGCTGGAATATGGCGTGGTGCTGACCTTCATGCCGAAGCCGATCGCCGAGGCCGGCGGGTCGGGCATGCATATCAACTTCTCCTTCGCCGATGAGACCGGGGGCAATGCGCTCTCCTCGGGGCCACTGGGCGGGCCGGAGCATATGAACGATCTGGCGCGCAGCTGTCTGGCGGGGCTCTTGCATCACCACAGGGGGCTGGCCGGGCTGATCGCGCCGACGGCCAATTCCTATCTGCGGCTGCAACCCGGGTCGCTGTCGGGCTACTGGAAGAACTGGGGCGGCGATCATCGCAACGTCACCACGCGGATTTCCTCCGAGGGCGGCGCCAAGGCGCGGCTGGAGCATCGGATGGCCGATGCCAGCGCCAATCCCTACACGGCGGTGGCCGCGGTGCTGCAGGCGGCTCTGCTGGGGGTGCAGAACAACTATCCGCTGCCGCCGATCGAGACCGGCGACGGGTTCGAAAGGACCGATGCCGGCGAGGGCACTGCCAGCGGCCTGAAAGGCGCGGTTGACGATCTGGAGCGCGACGTGGCGCTGAGCCAGGCGGTGGGCGCGGATCTGGTCGCCAACCATGTCTTCATGAAGCGGAAGGAGGCGCGCAAGACCCGCGATCTGGAAGGTGACGCGCTGCGCGATTTCTACGTCTATTTCATCTGAGGGGGCCTTGATGCACGTCACCTGGAAACTGCCCGACGGGGCCGAGATCGCCGCCGATGTGGCCGCGGGGCTGAGCCTGATGGAGGCGGCGGTTGCCAACAACGTCCCGGGCGTGATCGGCGAATGCGGCGGCTGCCTCAGCTGCGCGACCTGCCATGTCTATGTGGCCGGGGACTGGCGGGACCGGGTCGGCGGCCCGGGCGAGACCGAGGATGTGATGCTGGACATGGTCGCGGGCGAGCGCACCGGGGCGAGCCGGCTGAGCTGCCAGATCGAGGCAACTGAGGCGCTCGACGGTCTGGTGCTGATCGTGCCGGAGGCCTGAGCGCGCCGCGGCGGTGCAGGCGCGGTGATGCAAAGCGGAGTCGCATCGGCGCAAAGCGGCGGTGGCGGCTTGTCTTCCGGCGCGCCGACCCGCAGGATATCGGCCAGTGATAACGAGGGAACCCGACCCATGACCGACGCGCCGAGCCAGTCACCTGATAGCCAGTCGCCCGACATCGCCGCCGAATGCCTCGGCGTCAAGGTGCCGGCGTCGCGCTTTCTGCACGACAAGCGGATCGAGCGGATCAATGCCGCACAATACGAGGGGCTGGAGATGGCCGGCGCCCTGCATGTGGTGGGCGAGGACGACGTGGTGCTGGAGATCGGCGCCGGCATCGGGCTGGTCGGCGCGGTGATCGCCGCCAATGCGAAGCCGCGCGCGGTGCGGTCGTTCGAGGCCAACCCCGAACTGATTCCGCAGATCGAGGCGCTCTATGCCGCCAACGATCTGGGCGACCGGATCGCGGTGCGTAACGCGGTGCTGGTCAGCGCGCCGGAGCGGCCCGCGACGATGACCTTTCATGTGCACAACAGCTATCTCGGTTCCTCGCTGATCGCGCCGGAGGGGCGCGAGACCCGCGCGGTCGAGGTGCCGACCGAAAGCTTCGCCGAGACCTGCGCCGATCTGCAGCCCAGCGTGCTGATCATGGATATCGAGGGCGGCGAGCTGGAGATCCTGCGCCATGCCGATCTGACCGGCTTCCGCGCCATGGTGCTTGAGTTCCACCCCAAAGCCTATGGCGTGGGCGGCATGCGCGAATGCAAGAACATCCTGCGCGCCGCGGGTTTCGAGCGGATCGCCGAGAAATCCACCCGCACCGTCTGGACCTGCGTCCGACCGGCGGACAGCGAAACGCAGGACGCCGCCTGATCGGGACCGCCGCCGTCCACGGGGCCAGGCCGCCGCGGCTCAGAGCATGGCGGCGCCGCTGACCGCGGCAAGGCCCGCGTCCAGCGCGGAGAGGATCACATCCGCATCCGCCTCGGTCAGCACCAGCGCCGGTGACAGGATGATGTTCGGCCCCGATACCCGCACCATGGCGCCGCTCTGATAGGTGACCTCCTGCACCATGCCGATGGTCTTCTTGTCGATCGGCGCCTTGGTGGCGCGGTCGCTGACCAGCTCCAGCGCCGACATCAGCCCGTGGCCGCCGCGCACATCGCCGATCACCTCGTATTTCTCCTGCAGCTTCAGCAGCCCCCGATGGATCTGGGTGCCGCGCGCCGCCGCGTTCGCGGGCACGTTCAGCCGCTGCGTCTCGGCCAGACAGGCCAGCGCCGCCGCCGCCCCCACCGGGTGGCCGGAATAGGTATAGCCGTGACCGATCGAGGCTTTGCCGGTTTCGTCCTTCTCGAACACCTCGGCGACATGTTCGGCGATCATCACCGCGCCGAAGGGAAAGTAGCCATTGGTGATCGCCTTGGCGGTGCTCATCAGGTCGGGCTGCACGCCCCAGTGGCGCGACCCGGTCCAGCTGCCGGTGCGGCCGAAGGCGGTGATCACCTCGTCGGCGATCAGCAGGATGCCGTGTTTCGAACAGATCTCGCGCACGCCGGGCATGAAGCTTTCATGCGGCGGGATCACCCCGCCGGCGCCAAGGATCGGCTCCATGATGAAGGCGGCGATGGTGTTCGCGCCCTGAAAGGCGATCTCGTCCTCCAGCGCGGCAAGGCAGAGCTGCGCCAGCTTGGCCGGGTCGTTCTCGTTGAACGGGTTGCGATAGGTATAGGGTGCCGGGATGTGATAGCAGCCAGGCAGCAGCGGTTCGTAGGGGGTGCGAAAATTGGCGTTGCCGTTGACCGAGGCGGCGCCGAAATGGGTGCCGTGATAGCCCTTCTTCAGCGACAGGTATTTGATGCGCCCGGCCTCGCCGCGGATCTTGTGATACTGCCGCGCCAGCCGCAGCGCGGTCTCCACCGAGTCACCGCCGCCGGAGGTATAGAAGGCGCGGGTGAGCCCGTCGGGGGCGAAGAAATCGCGCAGCTCTTCCGACAGCTGGATGATCGCGTCGTTCGAGGTGCCGCGAAAGATCGAATAATAGGGCAGGGTGTCGAGCTGGGCGGTGATCGCTTCCTTCACCGGCTGGCAGGAGAAGCCGAGGTTCACGTTCCACAGGCCGCCGACGCCATCGACCACCTCATGCCCGTCGATATCGGTGATGCGCACGCCCTGCGCGCTGGTGACGATGGTGGGCGGGTTGGCCAGGCTGTCGGCGGGATGCGCCATCGGATGCCACAGCGACCGGGCGTTATGCTCTTTCAGGAAATTGGCGTCTTTCATCATCACAGCTCCTTGCTGAGGCCCAGCATCTGCAGGGCTTTGGAATAGCTCGTCGCCGGGTCGGCGACATCGAAATGGACATGGGGCAGGCCGACCGCCGCGGCGCCGTCGACGTTGCGGCGCTGGTCGTCGACGAAGACACAAGAGCCGGCCGGCAGGCCGAGCTGGTCGAGGCAGGCGGCATAGGCGCGCGGGTCGGGTTTCAGGATGCCGGTATAGGTGGCGTCGACGATGACGTCGAAATCGGCCAGGAACGGCAGCCGGTCGCGGAAATCGGCGCCATAGAACAGATCGAGCTCGTTCGACAGGATGGCGAGCGTCATGTCCGCTGCCTTGACCTGCGCCACCGCAGCGCGGAATTCCGGGCGGATCACCGCCTCGGGCTCGGCGCCGCGGGCGGCGCGGACGAACTGGCACATCTCGGTCCAGTCCTGCCCGACCAGCCGGCCGACCTCGGCCGTGCGCTGGCGCCAATAGTCGCGCTCGCTGATCCGCCCCGCCTGCATGTCGCGCCAGAGCGGATCACTCTCCGGGTCGAACGGGCCGCGCCAGTCGAGCGTGCCGGGCGCCAGCCCCAGCGCCGCCTCGGTCAGCGCGTGGGTTTCGAACAGCGTGCGGGTGATCACCCCGCCGAAATCGAGGATCAGCGCCCGGCTCATGCCGCCTGCCGCTGCGGATAGCCCGGCGGGCAGGTGCCGCCGATGTCCCGGGTCAGCTCCTGCGCGGCGCGGCGCAGCTCGGCCCGGATCAGGGCGCGCAGATCGGGGCTCATGCGGCTGACCGGGGCGGCCACCGCCAGCGCGCCCAGCGGCTGGCCGTCGGGGCCGAAGATCGGCGCGGCGTGGGAATGCACATCGGCCTCGAACCCGCCGATCGATTCCGCGATGCCCTCGGCGCGCACCGCATCCAGCACCGCCCGGATCGCCGCCGGATCGGTCAGCGTGTCGGCGGTATGGGCCGGCAGCGGCGCCGCCAGCACCCGGTCGGTGAAGCCGGGCGCGGCAAAGGCCAGCACGGCGAGCCCCGAGGCGGTGCCGTGGAACGACACCACCTCGGCATCCTCCATCGCCACCCGGGTGGCATGGCGCGGGCTATAGGCATGGGCGATGGTGTTCAGCACGTCGTCCTTGGCCAGCGACACATGGGTGGTCTCGCCGGTCGCGGCGCTGAGCCGGTCGAGCACGCCGCGCGAGACGGTGAGCAGGGGCACCGAGGCCTCGCGCAGCGCCGCCAGCCGCAGCACCTCCGGCCCCAGCCGATAGGCGCGGTCGGTGCCGGCCTGTTCGACGAATCCCGCCTCCTGCAGTTCGCTCAGCAGCCGGTAGACGGTGGCCTTGTTCATCCCCGACAGACGCGTCAGGTCGCTCAGCCCGATATCGGGCCGGGTCTGGGTGAAAAACGTCAGCAACGACAAGGCTTTGGTGACGGTTCCCATGCGCGTGTCTGTCTCCTGTCGGGCCTCTGGGCGGGCGCTGTGATTGCGGCGCGCGGTTTTTTGCGCGCCGCGATTGCCAAATTTGTTGACAGATCGGCGGGTGGGCTGTCAATCTGAAATAAACCAATGGTTCGAATAATGAACCAAACAACACGGAGGTCCGCAATGAAACTTTCCCACCTGCTCGCCACGGCAGCGGCGGCGGCGCTGATGACCGCCGGCGCGGCGCTGGCCGAATATCCCGAAAAGCCGGTCAACTTCATCGTGCCCTGGCCGCCGGGCGATCTTGAGGATGTGCTGACCCGGATGATCGCCGAGGACTTCCAGAAGGAATACGGCGTCGCGTCGGCGGTGGTGAACAAGCCCGGCGGCGGTGGCGGCCCGTTCCCGGGCGCCATCGAGGTGGCGAACGCGCCGGCGGACGGCTATACCGTCGGCTCCTTCGTGATCGGCGTGCCGGTGGTCGGCCATCAGATCGACATCCCGCCGCTGACGCCGGCCAAGTTCGACCCGCTGGGGATTTTCCTGACCTATCCCTTCGTCATCGCCACCTCGGGCGATGCGCCCTATTCGACGATGCAGGAGCTGGCCGCCTACGCCAAGGAGAACGACGTGGCGCTGGGCCATTTCGGCGATGTACTGACGCCCACCCAGGTGACCAAGGCCTATGCCGCCACCGCCGGCTTCAGCTTCGCCTCCGACGCCGCCTTCGACGCGCTCGACTGCAATACGCTGGCCTCCGGTGACGCCGATGTCATCAACACCACGCTGCAACTGATCCTGCCCTGTCTCGACAGCGTCAAGGTGCTGGTCTCGATCACCGACGAGCGTATTCCGCTGGTGCCCGACACCCCCACCATCGGCGAGCTCGAGCCGAGCCTCGACATCGCGCTGTGGAACGGCCTCTTCGTCACCAAGGAGACGCCGCAGGACGTCCGCGACAAGATCATCGCCGTGGCCAGCAAGACGGTGATGAGCGATCGCGCCCAGGCGGTGGCCAAGGAGACCGGCGCGCTGGTCTACTGGCAGGATGCCAAGGACAGCGAGGCGCGGATCGCCAAGGACATCGACACCATCGCCCGCATCGGCGAGCTGCTGAAGTGACCCGGCAGGGGCCGGGGCGATCCGCTCCGGCCCTGTCTCCTTGGGGGCATCCGAATGGCAACTGAACGCGAACGCCGCTTCGTCGGACCGCGCCGGGGGCAGCTGATCTTTGCGCTGGGCTTCGTGGCGCTGTCGGTCCTGCTGCTGACGCAGATCGGTCACCAGACGGTCTGGGCGGCCAAGACCAAGTTCTTCGCCCAGCCGCGGTTCTGGCCGGCGGTGGGGCTCGGCGGGATGGGCCTGCTGGGGGCGCTGCATCTCTACCGGCTGCCCTGGCGCCGGTTCACCGCCGCCGACCGGGGCGAGCTAAAACGCTGGGCCGAGGTGCTGGAATATGCGATCTGGTTCATGGCCTATGTGCTGGCGGTGCCGGTGATCGGCTATCTGCCGGCGACGCTTGCCTTCGTGCCGCTGCTGAGCTGGCGGATGGGCTATCGCAGCCGGCTGATGCTGGGCACCAGCCTGGTCTTCTCGGTCGCCGTGGTGGTGCTGTTCAAGACCTTCCTGTCGGTCAAGATCCCCGGTGGCGCGATCTACGACCTTCTTCCCGGCGCGCTGCGCAGCTTCTGCATCCTGTATCTCTGATGGATCTCTTCCTCTCTGCTCTCGACATCCTGATGCGCTGGGACGTGGCGCTGGCGCTGCTGGTGGGCTCGGTCGGCGGCGTGCTGATCGGCGCCATTCCCGGCGTCGGCCCGGCGGTGGCCATCGCCATCCTGCTGCCCGCAACTTTTTCGATGGACCCGATCGTCGGGCTGACCGTGCTCTTGGGCATCTACGGCAGCTCGATGTACGGCGGCTCGATCCCCGCCATCCTGATCAACACCCCGGGCACCGCGGTCAACGCGCTGACCACTTACGACGGCTATCCGATGACCTCGCGCGGGGAGCCGCGGCGGGCGCTGAGCCTGGCCTATTCGTCGTCCTTCTTCGGCGGCATCTTCTCGGTGCTCTGCCTGATCCTCTTCGCGCCGGTGCTGGCCAAGGTGGCGCCGATGTTCGGCAGCCGCGAGATCTTTCTGGCCGCGCTTCTGGGCATCGTGCTGGTCGTGGTCGCCCATCGCGGCCAGTCGCTGATCGCCGGGGCGCTCGCCTGTTTCGGCATCTTCCTGCAGACCATCGGCATGGAGCCGGTGAAATATTCCCAGCGCTACACCTTCGATCAGCCGTTTCTGCAAGGCGGCATCAACCTGATCGTGGTGGTGCTGGGCCTCTTCGCGCTGAGCCAGGCCTTCGTGCTCTTGACCACCGAGGACGAGAAGATCCGCATGACCCGGCTGCGCGGCGGCGGGCTGTTCCAGGGGCTGCGCGAACTGGCGCGCCATCCGCGCGTCGCCACCGTCTCGGCCGGCTTCGGCGTGCTGATGGGGATGATCCCCGGGGTGGGCGAATTCACCGCGCAATTCATGTCCTACACCTATGCGCAGCGCAGCTCGAAACGGCCGCAGGATTTCGGCCGCGGCTCCTCCGAGGGGCTCATTGCGGCTGAGACGTCGAACAACGCGGTGCCGGCCGCAGCCATGGTGCCGCTCTTGGCGCTGGGCATCCCCGGCGAGGCGCTGACCGCGATGATGCTCAGCGTCTTCTACGTGCACAACGTGGTGCCGGGGCCGGCGCTGTTCCAGAACGACATGGATTTCGTCGTCGCCCTCTATCTGGCGCTGCTGATCCTCAACGTGCTGGTGCTGGCCTTCCTGCTGGTGGCGACCAAATCGCTGATCCAGGTGGTGCGGATCCCCAACCGCTTTCTCGGGGTCTGCATCCTCGCGCTCAGCTTCGTGGGCGTCTATTCCCTGCGCAACTCTGCCACCGACTGCGTGTTGGCGGCGGTCTTCGGGGTGCTGGGCTATATCCTCAAGCGGCTGTCGCTGCCCAGCGTGCCGATCATCCTGGGCATGGTGCTGGGCGGCATCATGGAGGTCAAGCTGCGCGCCGGCATGGCGCGGGTGAAGTCACCGCTCGACATGATCGACCGCCCGGTGTCGTTCATCCTGTTTCTCATCATCGTCATCGTGCTGGTGGCGCATGTCCGCCGGATCTGGCTGGAGCGCCGCGAGCTGAAGGAGGCCGAATGGCAGTACAAACGCAGATCGACCAGCTTCGGCGCCATGCTGTTGCGCCGCAGAAGCTCTTTCTTGACGGAACGTGGCAGGCTGGTTCGGGCGCGCCGGTTGGAGTGGTTTCGCCGATTGACGGGTCTGTTCTGACAACGCTGGAAGGGGCGAGTGCCGCGGATGTCGATCGCGCTGTCGCCTCGGCCCGCAAGGCTTTCGAGGATGGCCGCTGGTCGCGTCTGGCGCCGGCCGCGCGCAAGACCGTGCTGCACGCCATCGCCGACCGGATCGAGGCCGAGGCACTGGATCTGGCGGTGCTCGGCATCCGCGACAACGGCACCGAGTTCAACATGGCCTATAAGGCCGAGCCGGGCAGCGCGGCGGGCACCTTCCGCTATTACGCCGAGGCGCTCGACAAGGTGGGCGGAGAGATCGCGCCGACCGCGCCCGACGTGCTGGGGCTGGTGCACCGGATGCCGGTGGGGGTGGTGGGTGCCATCGTGCCCTGGAACTTCCCGCTGATGATCGGGGCGTGGAAGCTGGCGCCAGCCTTGGCGATGGGCAATTCGGTGGTGCTGAAACCGGCCGAAACCGCCTCGCTCACCTTGCTGCGGCTGGCCGAGATCTGTTCGGAGTGCGGCCTGCCCGACGGGGTGCTGAACGTGGTCACCGGCTCCGGGGCCGAGACCGGCGCGGCGCTGGCCCATTCGATGGATGTCGATGTGCTGGCTTTCACCGGCTCCGGCGCCACCGGGCGGCGTTTGCTGGAGGCCTCGGCGGCCTCCAACCTCAAGCGGGTCTATCTGGAGCTTGGCGGCAAATCCCCCAATATCGTCTTCGCCGATGCCCCCGATCTGGCGCAGGCGGCCAGGGTCTCGGCCAGCGGCATCTTCCGCAACTCCGGTCAGGTCTGTGTCGCCGGCTCCCGCCTGCTGGTGGAGCGCGCGGTGCATGACGATTTCGTCGCGCTGCTGAAGGAACAGGCCGAGGCGCTGCGGGTCGGCGATCCGCTGGATCTGAACACCCATGTCGGCGCGGTGAATTCCGAGGCGCAGCTGCGCCGCAACCTGTCCTTCATGGATATGGCGCGGGCCGAGGGCGGACAGGTGGTGACCGGCGGCGCCCGCATTCTCGAGGAAACCGGCGGCACCTATATGGCGCCCACCGTGGTCACCCATGTCAGCCGCGACGCCACGCTGTTCCGGCGCGAGGTCTTCGGCCCGGTGCTGGCCGTCACCTCCTTCGACACCGAGGCGGAAGCGCTGGCGCTCGCCAATGCCACCGACTTCGGGCTGGCGGCGGCGGTCTGGACCGGCAATCTCAGCCGCGCCCACCGGATGGTGGCGGGCATCCGCGCCGGCGTGGTGCATGTGAACACCTATGGCGGCGCCGACATGACGGTGCCGCTGGGCGGCGTCAAACAGTCCGGCAACGGCCACGACAAATCGCTGCATGCGCTGGACAAATACGTCGACCTGAAAACCGCCTGGATCCAGCTGTGACCGGAGGCCACGCCATGACCGACAAGACCATCCTCGTCGCCGGCACCTTCGATACCAAGGAGGAGGAGCTGACGTACCTCTGCGACCGCATCCGGGCGCAGGGCGGCGGCGTTCTGACCATGGATGTCTCGGTGCTGGGCGATCCGTCACAGCCCACCGATCTCTCCAAGCATCAGGTGGCCGAGGCGGGGGGCAGCTCGATCCCGGCCGCGGTCGACAGCGGCGACGAGAATGTCGCCATGCAGATCATGGCGCGGGGGGCGGCGGCGCTGGCGCGCAGGCTCTATGACGAGGGGCGGATCGACGGGGTGATCGTGCTGGGCGGCACCATGGGCACCGATCTGGCGCTCGACCTCTGCGCCGCGCTGCCGCTGGGGGTGCCGAAATACATCGTCTCGACCGTCGCCTTCTCGCCGCTCTTGCCGCCGGAGCGTATTCCCGCGGATGTGCAGATGATCCTCTGGGCCGGCGGGCTCTACGGGCTGAACTCGGTCTGCAAAGCCTCGCTCAGCCAGGCCGCCGGCGCGGTGCTGGGGGCGGCGCGGGCGGTGGAGAGGCCCACGCGTGACCGGCCGCTGATCGGCATGACCTCCTTCGGCAAGACGGTGTTGCGCTATATGGTGCGGCTCAAGCCGGAACTGGAGAGGCGCGGCTATGAGGTGGCGGTGTTCCACGCCACCGGCATGGGCGGGCGCGCCTTCGAATCGCTGGCTGCCGAGGGCGCCTTTGCCGCGGTGATGGATTTCGCCCCGCAGGAGGTGGCCAACCACCTGTTCGGCGGCCTCAGCGCCGGCGAGGATCGGATGACCAATGCAGGAAAGGCCGGCATTCCGCAGCTGGTGGCACCGGGCTGCTACGATCTGGTCGATTACGTCGGCTGGCAACCGGCGCCCGCGCCTTTCGCCGACCGGCCGACGCATGCCCATAACCGGCTGCTGACCTCGGCCGTGCTGACCGCGGAGGAGCGGCGGCAGGTGGCCCGGACGATCTGCGCCAAGCTGGCGCAGGCGCAGGCGCCGGTGACCCTGCTGCTGCCGCGCGGCGGCTGCAATGAATGGGACCGCCCCGGCGCCGATCTGCACGATGCCGGGGGGCTGGCGGCCTTCTGCGCCGAGATCGAGGCCTGCTGCCCGGCCAATGTGCGGCTTGAGACGATGGCGGCGCATATCAACGATGCCGACTTCGCCGACCGGGCGCTGGCGGTGTTCGATGCCTGGGTCGCGGACGGAACGATTCCCTGGCCCTGAGCCGCAGGCCGTGCCGGCCCGACTGTCCGGCGCGGCAGGCTTCCCTGAAAATCCGGGTGTTTCAGACCCCTTCCGCAATATTGTTGCGCACCGGGGCTTTGGTCTTGATCTTCCTTGCGGCTTGCGCCTACTGTGCGTCAGCTTCGCGGAATTCAGTTCCGCACTGCGAAATTTGGTAAGGAGTTCTGGCCACACGCGGGTCGTGTGCGCGGGGCAGCGGAAAATGGCGCAGGCTCGCGTAGAGCAGATTTGCGCCGGTCCCGCCCCGGCCGCTAGAACTCGGATAGACTGGGAGCATCGCCGGCACAAGGTCCGAGTATGGGTCTGGCCGGTCAGAAAGAGGGGAAGGCCGGATGACCGAGGCCATTGCATACGAGAAAATTGGGGATATCGCGGTTCTGGCGGCCAATAATCCGCCGGTGAACGCGCTGGGTCAGGCGGTCCGCCAGGGGCTGGTCGACGGCATCGAGCGCGCCGAGAAAGAGGGCGCCAAGGCCGTCCTGATCTATGGCGAGGGCCGCACCTTCTTCGCCGGCGCCGACATCCGCGAATTCGGCAAGCCGCCCACCGGCCCCTTCCTGCCGGACGTCTGCACCCGCATCGAATCCTCGCCGCTGATCGTGGTCTCGGCGCTGCACGGCACCGCGCTGGGCGGCGGGCTCGAGATCGCGCTGGGCTCGCATTACCGCATCGCCGTGCCCAAGGCCCGCATGGGTCTGCCCGAGGTGCTGATCGGCGTCATGCCGGGCGCCGGCGGCACCCAGCGTCTGCCGCGTCTGATCGGCATCGACAAATCGCTCGACGTGATCACCTCGGGCCGTCAGGTCGGCGCCGCCGAGGCGCTGGAGCTGGGCATCCTCGACAAGATCGCCGAGGGCACCCCGCGCGAGATCGGCCTGGCCTATGCGCAGGAGCTGATCGACGCCGCCGCGCCGCGCCGCGCCGTCAGCGAAATGGCCGCGCCGGCGCCGGTGGATTTCGACGCGCTCTATGACTCGGTGCTGAAGAAGGGCCGCGGCCTGCTGGCGCCGGCCGTCGCCGTGCGCGGCATCCAGGCCTGCTGCGAGCTGCCCTTTGCCGAGGGCATGAAGCGCGAACGCGAGCTGTTCATGGAGCTGATGGGCACCGACCAGCGTCAGGGCCTGATCCACGCCTTCTTCGCCGAACGCGCGGTCAGCAAGCTGCCGGAGCTGAAGGGGGTCGAGCCCCGCAAGCTGGAGGCGATCGGCGTCATCGGCGGCGGCACCATGGGCGCGGGCATCGCCACCTCGGCGCTGCTGTCGGGCCTCAAGGTCACGCTGCTGGAAATGAACCCCGAGGCTGCCGAGGCCGCCAAGGGCCGGATTTCGGGCAACCTGCAGGGCGCGCTGAAGCGCGGCAAGATTTCCCCTGAGAAATTCGAGGATCTGACCGAGAAGGCGCTGACGCTGGCCATCGACTATGACGCGCTCAAGGACGTCGATCTGGTGATCGAGGCCGTGTTCGAGGACATGGGCGTCAAGAAGCAGGTCTTCACCAAGCTCGACGCCGTGTGCAAGCCGGGCGCGGTGCTGGCCTCGAACACCTCCTATCTGGATGTGAACGAGATCGCTGCCTGCACCGGCCGGCCGCAGGATGTGATCGGGCTGCACTTCTTCTCGCCCGCCCATGTGATGAAGCTGCTGGAAATCGTGGTGGCCGACAAGACCGCGCTGGATGTGGTGGCGACCGGCTTCGCGCTGGGCGAGAAGATGAGCAAGGTCTCGGTTCGCGCCGGCGTCTGCGACGGTTTCATCGGCAACCGGATCCTGTCGAAATACCGCACCTGCGCTGACTACATGATCCTGGACGGGGCGACCCCCTATCAGATCGACGCGGCGCTTGAGACCTTCGGCTTTGCCATGGGTCCCTACGCGGTGGGCGACCTTGCCGGCCTGGACATCGGCTGGGCGGTGCGCAAGCGCAAGCGGGCCGAGGGCATGGACCCGCGCGCGCGCGATTTCACCTATGCCGACAAGCTCTGCGAGGCGGGCAACTACGGCCAGAAGACCGGCAAGGGCTATTACGACTATGCCGCCGGCGCCAAGGCCCGGGTGCCCAACCCCGAGGTGCTGCCGCTGATCGAGGCCGACCGCGCCGCCCAGGGCGTCACCCCCCGCGACTTCACCGACGAGGAGATCGTGCGCCGCTACATGGCCGCGATGGTGAACGAGGCCGCCAAGGTGGTGGGCGAGGGCATCGCCAAACGGCCGCTCGATGTCGATGTGACGCTGCTCTACGGCTACGGCTTCCCGCGCTATCGCGGTGGCCCGATGAAATGGGCCGACATGCAGGGGCTGCCGGCGCTGCTGGCCGACATCAAGTCCTGGGCGGAAGCGGATCCCTATTTCTGGGAGCCGGCGCCGCTGCTGGAACAACTGGTGGCCGAAGGCCGCACGTTTGACGATCTGAACAAGGACTGAGGAGGAGCCCTTATGAAACAGGCTGTTATCGTTTCCGCCGCCCGTACCGGGCTGGCCAAATCGTTCCGTGGGTCGTTCAACGCGACCCATGGCGCCACCATGGGCGGTCACGCGGTGCAGGCCGCTGTCGCCCGCGCCGGCATCGACCCGGCCGAGATCGAGGACTGCATCATGGGCTGCGGCGCGCCCGAGGGCGAGACCGGCAGCAATATCGCGCGCCAGATCGCCATCCGCGCCGGCCTGCCGGTGACCGTGTCGGGCATGACCGTGAACCGGTTCTGCTCCTCCGGTCTGCAGACCATCGCACTGGCCGCCAATGCCATCGTCGCCGGCGGTGCCGGCCCGATGGTGGCCGGCGGGGTCGAAAGCATCTCGATGGTGCAGCCGAAACAGCGTCACGCCGCCGAGGCCTGGATCAAGGAGCACAAGCCCGCGATCTACATGACGATGATCGAGACCGCCGATATCGTCGCCGAACGCTATGGCATCAGCCGCGAGCGCCAAGACGAATACGGTCTGCGCAGCCAGCAGCGCATCGCCGCCGCCCAGGCTGCGGGCTATTTCGACGATGAGATCGTGCCGATGCAGGCCACCATGGCGGTGCAGGACAAGGAAACCGGCGAGATCTCCTTCAAGGAGGTGACGGTGGATCGGGACGAATGCAACCGGCCCACCACCACGCTCGAAGGTCTGGCCGGGCTTCAGCCGGTGCGCGGTGCCGGCAAGTTCATCACCGCCGGCAACGCCAGCCAGCTGTCCGACGGCGCCGCCGCGGTGGTGGTGATGGACAGCGCCGATGCCGAACGGCGCGGGCTGGAGCCGATGGGCGCCTTCAAGGGTTTTGCCGTCGCCGGCTGCGAACCCGACGAGATGGGCATCGGCCCGGTCTTCGCGGTGCCGCGCCTGCTGGAGCGGCACGGGCTGAAGGTCGACGACATCGACATCTGGGAACTGAACGAGGCCTTCGCCAGCCAGGCGCTCTATTGCCGCGACCGGCTGGGCATCGACGACGAGAAGTGCAACGTCAACGGCGGCTCGATCGCCATCGGCCATCCCTTCGGCATGACCGGCGCCCGTCAGGTCGGCCACATGATGCGCGAGGGCAAGCGGCGCGGCGCCAAGCTGGGCGTGGTGACCATGTGCATCGGCGGCGGAATGGGTGCCGCGGGTCTGTTCGAGATCTACTGAGGAGGATCACAGATGGATCTGAGCTATTCGCCCGAGGAGCAGGCGTTTCGGGAAGAGGTGCGCGCCTTTCTGCGCGACGAGCTGCCCAAGGAGCTGGCCGACAAGGTTCGCTCCGGCGCCGAGCTGGGCAAGGCCGATGTCGAACGCTGGCACGCCATTCTGAACGCCCGCGGCTGGTTCGCCCAGAACTGGCCCAAGGAATTCGGCGGCGCCGAATGGAACGCGGTGCAGCGGCATATCTTCGAGGAAGAGGCCGCCATGGCCAACGCCCCGCGCATCGTGCCCTTCGGGCTGTCGATGCTGGCGCCGGTGCTGCAGAAATTCGGCTCGAAGGAACAGCAGGACTATTACCTGCCGCGTATCCTGAACGGCGACGACTGGTGGTGCCAGGGCTATTCCGAACCGGGCGCCGGGTCGGACCTGGCCAGCCTGAAGACCCGCGCGGTGCGCGAGGGCGACCACTATATCGTCAACGGCCAGAAGACCTGGACCACGCTGGGCCAGCACGCCAACATGATCTTCTGCCTGGTGCGGACCAACCCGGACGTGAAGCAGCAGGAGGGGATTTCCTTCCTGCTGATCGACATGGACACCCCCGGCATCGAGGTGCGGCCGATCGTGCTGCTCGACGGCACGCCCGAGGTGAACGAGGTCTTCTTCGACAACGTCAAGGTGCCGGTCGAGAACCTGGTGGGCGAGGAGAACAAGGGCTGGACCTACGCCAAGTATCTGCTGACCCATGAGCGGACCAATATCGCCGGTGTGGGCTTCTCCCGCGCCGGGCTGGCCGCGCTCAAGCGGATGGCCCGGGCCGAGATGTCGGGCGGTCGCCCGCTGATCGAGAACCCGCATTTCGCCGCGCGCATGGCCAAGGTCGAGATCGACCTGATGGCGATGGCCACCACCAACCTGCGGATCATCTCCCAGGCCGCCGCCGGGCAGGCGCCGGGGGTGGAAAGCTCGATGCTCAAGGTCAAGGGCACCATCATCCGGCAGGAGATCAACGATCTCGCCCGCCGGGCGGCGGGTCCCTACGCGATGCCCTTCGCCTCGGAGGCGGTAGGCGGCGAGAACGATCCCATCGGCCCCGACTATGCCGGGCCGCTGTCGGCGCAGTATTTCAACAATCGCAAACTGTCGATCTTCGGCGGCTCGAACGAGATCCAGCGCGGGATCATCGCCAAGGTGAAAATGGGAGGCTGAGGGTCATGGATTTCAATCTGACCGAAGAACGGCAGATGCTGCAGGACACCCTGCGCCGCTATCTGTCCGACAAATACACCACCGCGGCCCGCAACAAGATCCTCGCCTCCGACACCGGGATGAGCGCGGACCTCTGGGCCGGTCTGGCCGAGCTGGGCGTGATCGGCGCGCTGTTCACCGAAGCGCAGGGCGGCTTCGGCGGCGCCGGCTTCGACATCACCACGGTGTTCGAGGAGCTGGGCCGCGCCGGCGTGGTGGAACCGGTGCTGGAAACCGCCATCCTCGGCGGCCGGCTGATCGCCGCGCTGGGCGACGAGACGCAGCAGGCGCTGCTGGAGGAGGTCATCGGCGGCGGGCTGCATCTGGCCTTCGCCCATGGCGAGCCGACCAGCCGCTATGACCTGAACCGGGTCGCCGCCACGGCCAAGACGGACGGCGGCGACATCGTGCTGAACGGTCGCAAGGCGGTGGTCGCCAATGCCGAGGCGGCGGATTATCTGATCGTCTCCGCCCGCGAGAGCGGCGCGGTGGATGACGAGGCGGGGATTTCCCTGTTCCTGGTGCCGGCGGGCACTGCCGGGCTGTCGCTGCGCGGCTATCCGCTGTTCGCCGGCGGCCGCGCTGCCGAGGTGACGCTGGACGATGTGCGCCTGCCGGCCTCGGCCCGTCTGGGCGCCGCCGGGGCGGCCTATCCGGCCATCGCCGACGCGGTGGCGGCAGCCAATGTGGCGCTGGCGGCCGAGGCGCTGGGCGCCATGGTCACCGCGACCGAGCTGACCCGCGGCTATCTGATGACCCGGCAGCAGTTCGGCCGGCCGATCGGCAGCTTCCAGGCGCTGCAGCACCGCTTCTCCGACCTGCTGATCGAGCTGGAACAGGCCCGCTCTGCGGTGATCAACGCCGCCGGCCATCTGGCCGACCCGGCGCCGCAGCGCGATCTGCAGATCGCCGCCGCGCGCAACCTGATCGGCCGTGCCGGCCGTCTGGTGGCCGAGGAGGCGATCCAGATGCATGGCGGCATCGCCATGACGCAGGAATATGAGCTGGCCCATATCGCCAAGCGGATCGTGATGACCGATCACCGCTTCGGCGACACCGACTACCACCTGGAGCAGTTCATTGCGCTCAGCGCAGCATGAGCCGGTCCCCGCTGCGGAGCTGGAACGCAACCACAGCGGGGCACAGGCCCTGATCGGCTATCGTCTGGACCTGAGCGGCGCCGACGGCGCCGGTCGGGTCGTTCTCGAGATCGAGGACCGCCACCGCAACCGCAACGGCAGCCTGCACGGCGGCATCGTGGCGATGCTGCTCGACGCGGCGTCGGGGTTCGCGGTCTCGCGCGCGGTCCGGGGGCCGCAGCTGCCGTCGGTGGCGACGATCTCGCTCAATACCAATTACGTGGCCCCGGCGCTGGGCGGCACGGTGACGGCGACCGGCCATGTGACCGGCGGCGGCCGCACGGTGGCCTTCGCCAAGGCCGAGCTGCGGGACGAGGCGGGGACGCTGCTGGCCTCCTCGACCGGGGTGTTCCGCTATCTGCGGTCGGGAGGGCGCACATGAGCCGGGCACGGGTGGAGGATCGCGGCGACCGGCTGGTCGTCGTCAACGGCAATGCCGCGCGGCGCGGGGCGCTGACGCCCGAGTTTCTCGCGGCGATCACCGAGGCGGCCGAGCGCGCCGCCGACCCGCGCATCCGCGCCGTGATCCTGAGCTCGGAGGGGGAGTTCTTCTGCGCCGGCGGCGATCTCAACGTGCTGATCGAGCGGCAGAAGATGACCGAGGATCAGCGCCGTGCCCAGATCGACCGGCTGCATGACCGCATCCGCGCGATCCGCGCCTGCCCGGTGCCGGTGATCGCGGCGGTCGAGGGCGGGGCGGCCGGCGCCGGCATGTCCATCGCGCTGGCCTGCGACATGATCGTGGCCGCCGAGGACGCCAAATTCACCGCCGCCTATGTCAAGGCCGGGCTGGTGCCCGACGGCGGGCTGACCGCGGCGCTGGCGCGCCTGCTGCCGCGGCCGCTGGCGATGGAGATCTGCCTGCTGGGCCGTCCGGGGGGCGCCCACCCGATGGCAGCGCGGGGGGCGGTGAACCTGCTGACCCCGAAGGGCGGCGCCGAGGCGGGCGCGATGGCAATCGCCGACGCGCTGGCACAGGGGCCGCGCAGCACCCAGGGCACGATCCGCGCCATGGTGGCGCAGGCCTATGACAACAGCGAGGCTGCCCAGCTCGACCGCGAGCGCGACGCCATGGGGCGCGCCACCGGCAGCGCCGACGCGGCAGAGGGGATCTCGGCCTTTCTGGGGAAACGCAAACCCGACTGGTCCTGAGCGCCGCAACTACGCTTTTTCGGCAGGTTCATAGGCTGCCCGGCCGTCAGGCCGGGCCGCGCCCGACCCTCCCCCCGGGAGGGCGCAGTGTCGACGTTCCGCGCCGAACCTCCGACTGGCAGGGCGTCGTTGTCCTGCGCCGCTCACAACGCGCAGCGCCCACCCAGAATCGGGCGCGACCTTTGTCACGCGGCGGGCCGCCTCAGCCTCAGGCGTAAACGCCCTGTGCGGCCTCGCGGATGGCACGGATGTTCTGGCCGTAGACCTCGGGGTTGGCGACCGAGCCGCCCTTGAACACCGCCGAGCCCGCCACCAGCACATCGGCGCCGGCATCGGCGACCAGCGGTGCGGTGGTCGGATCGACGCCGCCGTCGATCTCGATATGGATCGGGCGGTTGCCGATCATCCGGCTCAGTTCCTTGATCTTGTCGATCTGGCTGTGGATGAACTTCTGGCCGCCGAAGCCGGGGTTCACCGTCATCACGCAGACCAGATCCACCATATCCAGCAGATATTCCAGCGCCGCCGCCGGGGTGCCGGGGTTCAGCGCGACGCCGGCCTTGCAGCCATTGGCGCGGATCGCCTGCAGGGTGCGGTGGATATGCGGACCGGCCTCGAGATGGGCGGTGATCACATCGGCGCCGGCCTCGGCAAAGGCCTCGATATAGGGATCGACCGGCGCGATCATCAGATGGACGTCCATCACCGTCTTGATATGCGGGCGGATCGCCTTGCACATCGCCGGCCCGAAGGTGAGGTTCGGCACAAAGTGTCCGTCCATCACATCCACATGGACCCAGTCGGCGCCCTGCGCCTCGATGGCCTGAATCTCACGCCCGAAATCGGCGAAATCGGCAGACAGGATCGACGGCGCGATCTTGAGGGAACGGTCAAAGGACATCGCAGCATCTCCGCTTGATCTGCCCAGCATATAGGGGCGCCTGCGCCCGGGGCATAGGGGGAATTGTCGCAAAGCGCCACAGTGCGGCGTCACAAAACTTTCATCGCCCTGACACATGCCGTTTGGACAGACGCGATACCCCGGCGCCGAGATCAAGGGGGTAGCCCGTGCTGCGCATCGAGAAACTGACCAAGCGGTTCGGCGGAAACACCGCGGTGGATTCGGCCACGCTGGACATCGACAAGCCGACGATGATCGGCATCATCGGCCGTTCGGGGGCCGGCAAGTCGACCCTGCTGCGCATGATCAACCGGCTGGCCGATGCGACCGAGGGCCGGATCGTGTTCGAGGGCCGGGACATCACCGCGCTGAAGGGCCGCGACAAGCGCGGCTGGCAATCCGACTGCGCGATGATCTTCCAGCAGTTCAATCTGGTGCCGCGGATGGATGTGGTGTCGAACGTGCTGCACGGCACGCTGAACCGCCGCTCGACCTTCGCCACCCTGTTCAACCTGTTCCCGATGGCCGATATCCACCGCGCCATCGACATCCTCGACCGCCTCGGCATCGCCGAGCATGCCCCCAAGCGGGCTGAGGCGCTGTCGGGCGGCCAGCAGCAGCGCGTCGCCATCGCCCGCGCTCTGATGCAGGACCCCAAGATCATCCTCGCCGACGAGCCGATCGCCTCGCTCGACCCGATGAACGCCCAGACCGTGATGGAGGCGCTGCGCCGCATCCATGAGGAGGACGGTCGCACCGTCATCGCCAACCTGCACACGCTGGACACCGCGCGGCGCTATTGCGACCGCGTCGTCGGCATGCGCGACGGCCGTATCGTCTTCGACGGGCTGCCCGAACAGCTGACCTCGGGCGTGGCGCGCGAGATCTACGGCGCCGGCGCCGAGTTTTCCGAGGCCGCGACCTCGACCCAGATCGAAACCCTCGATGCCACGGCGCACGCCCCGCGGGCGGCCCGCAGCGAGGCGTTGCTCTGAGCAATTCCGAATTACGCCCCCGACGCGCGGGCGTCGGGATATAAAACCCAGGAGTGTAAGACCATGAAGAACCTGCTTGCCGCCCTCGTGGCAACCACCGCCCTGGCCGCCCCGGCCCTGGCTCAGGAGATCACCGAATTCCGCATCGGCATCCTCGGCGGCGAAAACGCCCAGGACCGCATGAACAACAACGAATGCCTGCGCAAATACACCGAAGAGACGCTGGGCGTTCCCGCCAAGCTGTTCGCGCCGGCCGACTACAACGGCGTGATCCAGGGCCTGCTGGGCGGCACCATCGACATGGCGATCCTCGGCGCCTCGGGCTATGCCAAGACCTACCTGTCGGACCCCGAAGCGGTCGAGCCGGTTCTGGTCAAGGTCAACACCGACGGCAGCTACGGCTACTATTCGATCGGCTTCGCCCGCAAGGACAGCGGCATCACCTCGGTCACCGATCTGAAGGGCAAGACCTTCGGCTTCGGCGATCCCAACTCGACCAGCGGCTATCTGATCCCCTCGATCGAGATCCCGGCCGAATTCGGCGTCACCATGAACTCGGGCGACTACTTCGGCGAGGTGAAATTCACCGGCGGTCACGAGCAGACCATCGTCGCGGTCTATAACGGCGACATCGACGCCGGCGTGACCTGGGCCGACGGCCTGGGCGCCTGGGAAGACGGCTACAACTCGGGCGCGCTGCGCAAGGCGGTCGATGCCGGTCTGGTCGACATGAACGACATGGTCGAGATCTGGAAATCCAAGCCGATCCCGGAAGGCCCGCTGGTGCTGCGCAAGGCGCTGCCGGCCGAGGTCAAGGCCAAGATGACCACGCTGATGGACACGCTGGACGAGAAGGACAAGGAATGCTTCTACGGCGTGGCGTCGGGCGAGGCCAAGAGCTTCGATCCGATCAGCCATGACGCCTATCTGAGCATCATCGAAGCGCGCAAGCTGAAGTCGAACTGAGGCCCTCCGCGCAATCAGACGGGGTCCGGCATCGTCCGGGCCCCGTTTGCCCGAAAGGAACACCGTCATGGCAGATCTGACCGCCGGCACCGACCGTCTGAACGAGATAAGACAGTCCTACACCGCGCTGACGCGGCGCAAGCGGGTCTATGGCGGGATCCTGCTGGCGCTGTTCGTGGCGCTGATGGCGGCGGGGTTCCGTACCGCCGACATGCGCAATGCCGGCAGTTTCCGCGACGGGCTGAGCCATATCTTCGACTATCCGGCCGAGGTGCTGCGTGAGGCGGTGGAAAAATCCGCGCTGCTGCCGGCGCATCTGGTGCATTTCTTTCCCTCGCTGATCGAGACGCTGAACATCGCCGCCGCCTCGACCCTGATCGGGGCGATCCTGGGCACGCTGCTGTCGCTGCTGGCGACCCGCGGGCTGGCGCGCTGGCCGCGGCTGATCCCGCTGTTCCGCCGCCTCATGGACATCCTGCGCGCGATCCCCGAGATCGTCATCGCGCTGGTGCTGATCTTCATCCTCGGCGGCGGCCCGGTACCGGCGATGATCGCCATCGCGCTGCATACCGTCGGCGCCCTGGGCAAGCTGTTCTCCGAGGTCAACGAGAACGTCTCGCTGAAGCCGGTCGAGGGGCTGCAGTCGGTCGGCGCCAACTGGGCGCAGCGGATGTATCTGGGGGTGATCCCGCAGGTCGGTCCCAACTATGTCAGCTACGCGCTGCTGCGGTTCGAGATCAACATCCGCGCCTCCGCCATCCTCGGTTTCGTCGGCGCCGGCGGCATCGGCTACGACCTGCGCAACGCCATGTCCTGGGGGCAGGGGCGCTACGACGAGGCCGCGGCGATCTTCATCCTGCTGTTCCTGACCATCGTTCTGGTTGATCAGCTTTCCGGCTATCTGCGCGACCGGCTGACCCATGGAGCCCGGGTATGACCACCTTTTCCACCGATCTGGGCGGCGCCCATGGCACCGAGGCGCTGAAGGCGCAGGCCGACCGGCTGTTCCAGCGTAAGCGGCTGCTGAACTTCGGCCTGCCGGCGCTGGTGCTGGCCTATCTCGCTTACGTCTTCTTCGCCTTCGACGTCGCCGGCCTCTATGACCGGGCCAGCCTGGATCACGCCCGCACGCTGGTCGCCGACAGCTACAGCTACAAGACCCATGTCACCCGCGACAGCCGCAGCGGCGAGGTCAGCGTCGCCATCGAGGGCGAGCGCAAGGGCACCTATCCCGCCGGCACCGCGCCCGACTGGGTGGCGCTGGGCGAGACCGGGGCGACCACGGTGATCGAGCTGGGCCATGGTCACGAGGTCCGCTTCCTGCCCGGCAATGTGACGGAATACGACATCCCCGGCTATGGCACCCTGCGCGCCACCACAAGCCGCGCCGAGGGGGTGGTGACCGAGCTGCCCTCGGCCGATGTGCCGGACTGGATCAACCTGTCGAAAAGCCGCCTGGCGGTCACCACCGATGCCGGCCGCCTGACGGTGACCCGGACCAAGGCCGAGGTGTTCCGCTATTTCACCGGCTGGGAGCTGTTCTGGTTCACCCTCGACAGCCCCTATCACGGCATGGGGCCGCTGACCCTGCTGTCGCATGCCCTCAACGGAGAGGCCGGGGCGATCTGGCACGACTTCTGGCAGAACAACATGTGGCACCACGGCGAGGTCGCCTGGGCGCTGTTCGAGACCGTGCTGATGGCCTTCCTCGGCACCTTCGGTGCCGGCATGGTGGCGCTGCCGCTGGCCTTTCTGGCGGCGCGCAACTTCACCCCGTTGCAGCCGGTGCGCTTCGCCATGCGGCGTCTGTTCGACTTCGTGCGCGGGGTCGACGGGCTGATCTGGACCATCGTGCTGGCGCGCGCCTTCGGTCCCGGGCCGCTGACCGGGGCGCTGGCGATCCTGGTCACCGACAGCGGCACCTTCGGCAAGATCTTCTCCGAGGCGCTGGAAAACGTCGACGACAAGCAGATCGAAGGCGTCTCCTCCACCGGGGCCAAGCCGGTGCAGCGCTATCGCTTCGGGGTGATCCCGCAGATCACCCCGGTGCTGCTGAGCCAGCTGCTCTATTTCCTGGAATCGAACACCCGCAGCGCCACCATCATCGGCGCCATCACCGGTGGCGGCATCGGCTTGCTGCTGACCCAGGCGATCATCACCCAGAAGGACTGGGAAGAGGTCAGCTATTACATCCTGCTGATCGTGCTGATGGTGATGGCGATGGACTGGTTCTCGGGCTGGCTGCGGCGCAAGCTGATCGCCGGCGACGAAGGCGGCCACTGAGGGTTTCTGCCTCAGGCAGCCCCATCGGGGCGAAGACCAGCAGCGGGCGCGGGCCAAGTCCGGCGCCCGTTTCGCCTGTGCCGGCGTTACAAAAGATTCACAGCAATCCGATTGCCGGGTCGCGCGGGTGCCGATATGATTTGTCTACTTGTATAGTCAATATAGACAACCGGACTCACCGCCATGCCGCGTCTCAGCCCCACCGATCCCGTCATCCATCCCGATTGCGAGGTGGTGAACACCACCTTCGGCGCCTATTGCGAGCTGGGCCGCGGCAGCCGGGTGCAGAATTCGGAGTTCCTGGATTACTCCTACACCGACCGCAGCACCGATATCGCCAATGCCACCATCGGCAAATTCGCCAATATCGCCAGCTTCACCCGGATCGGCCCCACCGATCACCCGCTGGAGACCGCGAGCCTGCACCATTTCCTCTACCGCTCGTCGGATTACTGGGACGATGCCGGGGTCGACGAGGCGTTCTTTGCCCACCGCAAGTCGCGCCGGGCGGTGATCGGGCATGACACCTGGCTGGGCCACAATTGCATCATCAAGCCCGAGGTGACGGTGGGCGACGGTGCTGTGGTGGCCTCGGGCGCGGTGGTGACCAGGGATGTGGCGCCCTATACCATCGTCGCCGGCCTGCCGGCCAAGCCGATGCGCCTGCGCCAGCCGCCGAAGATCGCCGAGCGGCTGATCGCGCTGGCCTGGTGGGACTGGGATCACGACCGGCTGCGCGCCGCGCTGCCCGATTTCCGCGCCCTCAGCGCCGAGGCGTTCCTGGAGAAATACGAGTGATCCGGCCCCGGGTCTTGGCCCGGATCACTGCCCGTCCACCGTCAGCGTGATCCGGTCGCCGGCGAACCAGGTGCGGCCGTATTCCACCGGCCGGCCGGTGGCATCGACGTTGACCGCCACCGTGCGCAGGATCGGCGCGCCCTCGGCGATGCGCAGATGCAGCGCCTGGGTCGCATTGGCCAGCTTGGCGGTGATCCGCGTGTGCAGCCGGGTGTAGTCCTCGACCCCGCAGCGGGCCAGCGCCCCGGTGACCGAGCGCGTCTCGCTCAGCGCGTCGCGCAGCCCGGGAAAGCGATGGGCGGGAAAGCTGCTGCGGAACAGGGCGAGCGGTGCCCCGTCGGCCAGCGACAGCCCGTCGTAGACCAGCAGCTGATCCCCCGGCGCCAGATCCAGCGCCTCGGCCTCGCGCGCGTCGGCGGCGCGGAGGTCCAGCGCCAGCAGCTTCTTGGTGGGGGTTTGGCCGCCGGCGGCGACATTCTGGTGGAACCGCACCCGCCGGCCGATGGGGTAATCGGTGGGCTTGGCGGCGACGAAGACGCCGGCGCCGCGGCGGGCATGCACCAGCCCCTGATCGGCCATCTCGGCCAGCGCGCGGCGCACGGTATGGCGGTTGACGCCGAATTTCGCCGCCAGCTGCGCCTCGGTCGGCAGCTGGTCGCCGGTGGCGTAGCGCGCCTCGGCGATATCGGCGGTCAGCGCCAGGGCGATGGATTTCCAGAGCGGGGTACGGGCCATGTCACGAAATATTCACATCAGGGCAATTGCGCCCGCAGGGCGGGCCGGCTAGTATTTGTATAGTTGTATAGTGCATATAGACAACCGAGCCAAGAGGCTTTCATGGCGAATGATGAGAAAAATCCCCGCTCCGCCGAGACGTCCGCACGGCGCGGCTGGATGGGGCTGCTGGCCCGGGCGCCCGAGGCGCGGCTGATGGAGCTGTGGCAGGGCTACGCGCCGCAGCCGGGCTTCGACTGGCTGCGCCGGCCCGAGACTGGCGCAGTGATGGTGCGCGGCCGCATGGGCGGCACCGGCGCGCCGTTCAATCTGGGCGAGATGACGGTGACCCGCTGCTCGCTGGCGCTGGCCGATGGCACCGTCGGCCACGCCTATGTGCAGGGCCGCGGCAAGGCGCGGGCCGAGGCGGCGGCGCTGATCGACGCGCTGATGCAGACCCCGGCGGCCGAGGCGGTGCGCCGGGCGATCCTCGACCCGCTGGCCGAGGGCATGGCCGCCGCGCGAGAGAGCCGCGCCGCCAAGGCCGCCGCGACCAAGGTCGATTTCTTTACGCTGGTTCGGGGAGAGGACTGATGACCGCCACCCTCAAGACCGCCTTCGGCGGCGGTTTCGCCGATCCGGCCGTGGACTCGGCCCGCGCCTTCCGCGCCGCGATGAACGTGATGGCCAAGCCGGGCGAGATCCGCGATCTGGCGACCGCGCAGCCGCCGGCGCCGCTGTCGGCGGCCGCCGGCACGCTGCTGTTGACGCTCTGCGACCCGGAGACCGGCGTGCATCTCGCCGGCGCCTGCGACACGGCCGAGGTGCGCGGCTGGCTCGCCTTCCACACCGGCGCGCCGGTGGTGGCGGCCGAGGTGGCCGATTTCGCGGTGGGCCGCTGGGCCGATCTGATGCCGCTCGACCGCTATCGCATCGGCACGCCGGAATACCCCGACCGCTCCGCCACGCTGATCGTCGAGATGGACGCGCTGGAGGCCGAGGGCGCCACCCTGCGTGGTCCCGGCATCAAGGACACCGCCCGGCTGTCGCTGCCCGATGCGGCGGCGCTGGCGGGCAATGCGATGCTCTACCCGCTGGGGCTCGATTTCTTCTTCACCTGCGGCGGCCGGCTGGCCGCGTTGCCGCGCAGCACGACGATTTCGGAGGGCTGAGGGATGTATGTAGCCGTCAAGGGTGGCGAACGCGCCATCGAGAACGCCCATGCCTGGCTGGCCGAGGAGCGCCGCGGCGATCCTTCCGTGGCCGAACTGTCGGTGGCGCAGATCCGCGAACAACTCGCCCTCGCGGTGAACCGGGTGATGGCCGAGGGCTCGCTCTACGATCCCGATCTGGCC
>JBFXGQ010000003.1:0-34088 GCA_050177915.1 Pseudodonghicola sp.
GGCGTCATCGACGACCGCGGCCGCTTGCCCGGCTCCACCCGGTTGGCGATGGGCACGCCGTCCTTGTGGCTGCGGAAGGAGAAATCGGTCAGTTCGTTGTTCAGCAGGAAGCCGCGCACCATCAACCGCGCGCCGAAGGCGTTCTCGATGGTGGTGGTCATCGACAGCACGTTGCCATAGCGGTCGACGATGGAGAGGTGCGAGGTCGAGGGAAATTCGATCGACTCGTCATCGGCCCAGTTCGCCGCGTGATCGAAGACCGGATTGCCGGGGGCGACCTCGGGCAGCGCGTCGTCGTCTTCCAGCAGCCTGGCGCGCTCGGCCAGATAGGCGGGATCGGTCAGCCCGCGGGTCGGCATCGGCACGAAATCGCTGTCCGCCATGTAGCGGCCACGATCTGCGAAGGCGAGGCGCGAAGCATCGCCGATCAGCCGCCAGGCCGCGGCATTGTCGGGGCCGGGCATCTGGAAATGGTCGAGCATGCCCAGGATCTGCCCCACCGTCAGCGCGCCGGAGGACGGCGGCCCCATGCCGCAGACCTCATGCGCGCGATAGGCCACGCAGACCGGATCGCGTTCGCGCACCTGATAGAGGCTGAGGTCGAGTTCCGACAGCACGCCCGGATTGCCCTCGGCCTCGCGCACCGTCTGCACGATATCGCTGGCGACGGGGCCGGTATAGAACCCCTCCACCCCGCCGGCGGCGAGCGTCCGCAGCGTCTCGGCATAGGCGGGATTGGTCAGCAGCTGGCCTTCGGCCAGCGGGGTGCCGCCGGGCAGGAAATAGGCGGCGGTGGAGGGGAAGCGCGCCAGCCGCTCGGCATCCTCCGCGACCAGCGCGGCGAGCCGGGGCGAGACGTCGAAGCCCCGATCGGCCAGCCCGATGGCGGCGGCGAACAGGTCCGGCCAGGCGCTGCGGCCCCAGCGGCGGTGCGCCTCTGCCATCAGCGCCGGGGTACCCGGGGTGCCGACCGAACGGCCGCCGACCACCGCGTCGAAGAAGCTGAGCGGTTCGCCCTTGTCGTCCTGAAACAGCGTCGGGCGGGCGTCGAGCGGCGCGGTTTCGCGGCCATCGAGCGTGGTGAGCCGGCCGCTGGCCGCATCGTACCAGACCAGAAAGGCGCCGCCGCCGAGGCCGGAGGATTGCGGCTCGACCAGCCCCAGCACCGCCTGCGCCGCGATCATCGCATCGGCGGCCGAACCACCGGCCTGCAGCACCGCCGCGCCGGCCTCGGCCGCATGCGGGTTGGCGGCGGCGATCATCCAGTCCTTGCCGATCACCGGCTTGCCGGCCTGTTTCGCCCGCAAGGCGTCGGCAACGGCGGCCGAAACCGGCGCGACGCGCGGCGCGGTGGCCGTCGCGCTCTCGGGCGCGACCGCGTCGGCGGCCTGTTGCGCGGCAAGCGGCACGGCCAGCAGGACACCCGTCAGGCAGGCGATGACGAAACGGCGCATGATCTTTCCCCTCGGCTGGTTTCGGCGAGTGTAGCGGATCGCGCCGGTCTGGCAATCGGGGCCAGCCCCATGTCGGGCGCCGGTCAGATCAGCGCATAATGCGCCAGCAAGTCGTATTGCGCCCCCTGCGGATGCAGGGTCGAACGGTAGAGCCCGAAACCGGTCACATCGAAATCCGGGAACCGCGGCGCCGAGATATCGCCATAGCGGGCAATGAAGTCGCGCAGCCGCTGCGCCTGCGCCGGACCGGCGCCGCGGTCCCGACCGCCGCCGAACCTCGCCAGGGTGACATGCGGATGATATCTCTCGCGCGGCACCGCGACCTCGGCCCGGCGCAGGGCGCGCATCACCTGCCCGTGCAACGCGGTCAGCTCGGCGCTCGGCCGGAGATCGGCAAACAGAACGCGCGGGCGGTCGCCGCCAAAGGCACCCAGCCCGGAAAACCCCAGCCGGAAGGGCGCCGCCCGGATCGCCTCCAGCTCGTAGTGCAGCGCCTCCAGCGCCGCCTCCGGCTGATCGCCGAGAAAGGCCAGCGTCAGATGCAGGTTCTCCTCGGCCACCGGGCGGCCGACCGGCAGGCCGGCCTGCAGCCGCAGCAGCGCCGCGACCACATCCCCGGGCAGTTCGATGGCCAGAAAGGCGCGCATGCGCCTCAGAGCATGCCCGGCACCACCAGATCGGGCGGCCGGTGGCCGTCCTCATAGGTCTTGATGTTGATGATCACCTTCTCGCCCATCTCGATCCGCCCCTCGATGGTGGCCGAGCCCATATGCGGCAGCAGCACCACATTGGGCAGATCCCGCAGCTTGCTGGCGACATCGCTGCCGCGCTCGTAGACATCGAGCCCGGCGCCGGCGATCTCGCCGCCGCGGATCAGCCGGGCCAGCGCGCTTTCGTCGATCACCTCGCCGCGCGAGGTATTCACGATCACCGCGGTGGGCTTCATCAGACCCAGCCGCCGGGCGTTCATCAGGTGGAAGGTGCTGGGGGTCGAGGGGCAGTTGACCGAAATCACGTCCATCCGCGCCACCATCTGGTCGAGACTTTCCCAATAGGTGGCCTCAAGCGCGTCCTCGATCTCCGGCCGCAGCCGGCGGCGGTTGTGATAATGCACCTGCATGCCGAAGGCCGCGGCGCGCCGCGCCACCGCCTGGCCGATCCGACCCATGCCGAGGATGCCCAGACGCCGGCCGCTGATCCGGCCGCCGAGCAGCGCAGTCGGCGCCCAGCCGGCCCAGTCGCCCTTCTGCATCTGTGCCAGCCCCTCGGGAATGCGGCGGGTCACCGCCAGCATCAGCGCGATGGTCATGTCGGCGGTGTCGTCGGTCACCACGCCGGGGGTGTTCGACACCAGCACGCCGCGCTGCCGCGCGGTGGCCACGTCGATATGATCGACGCCGGCGCCGTAGTTGGCGATCAGCTTCAGCCGCTCGCCCGCCTGGGCGATCAGGCCGGCGTCAATCGAATCGGTCAGCGTCGGCACCAGAACGTCGGCGCTCTTGACCGCCTCGACCAGCTCGGCCCGCGACATCGGCGTGTCATCCTCGCGCAGGCGCACGTCGAACAGCTCGCTCAGCCGCGTCTCGACCGCTTCCGGCAACCGTCGCGTCACGACAACACTCAGTCGTTCTCTTGGCACTGATGCTCCTCCAAAGCTTTTCAAAACAGCCTGCGCCATGGCATCGTGGCGCAGGAACAGCCGGGGCACAAGAACCCCATGCGCAATTGACGCAGGCTTATTCCGTTATGAGGCGAACAGCAAATTCGGGCGGACCGTCTGTGACAATGTCATCGGGTATCAAACGCTGCGTTGCGGCGGTTTTCGCAGTTCTTCTTGTCGGCACCGCCGCGCGGGCGCAGGAGCATACCGAGCTCGGGCCGGTCACCCACCTGCCGCTGCCGCGCTATGTCTCGCTGAAGACGAACGAGGGCAACGTGCGGCGCGGACCGTCGCTGACCCACCGCATCGACTGGGTGTTCAAGCGTCGCGACATGCCGCTGCAGGTCACCGCCGAACACGGCCACTGGCGCCGGGTGCAGGACCGCGACGGCGCCGGCGGCTGGGTGCATTACGCGCTGCTCTCGGGCGTGCGCACCGTGCTGGTCGAGCAGGACATGATGGCGGTCTACAGCCGCCCCGACCCCGAGGCGCCGCTGACCGCGCGGTTCGAACTGGGCGTGGTGGCGCGGCTGGGCGACTGCAATCCGGACTGGTGCCGAATCTCGGCCGGCGGATTTCGCGGCTGGGCGCGCAAGGAAAACCTCTGGGGCGTCGACCCCGACGAGATCCGCGACTGACCCCAACCGCGATTCGCGCCCCGGTCGCAGACCGCGCCCCGATCCCCGGCGCGGCGCGCGCCCTGCATTGCCCCTTTGCAGCGCCGCCCGGCCCCTGCCGCAAAGGCCCCCGCCCCGCCGTCCGAAGGCGCTTTCAGGCCACTGCATTTTTGCCCCAACTTTTTTCAAGATGGCCCTTGAACCCTCCGAACAAGCCAAGTAATTAGCCCCTCACCGATGGGGTGTAGCCAAGTGGTAAGGCAGCGGTTTTTGGTACCGTGTACCGTAGGTTCGAATCCTACCACCCCAGCCATTTCTCTCTGAATCAATGACCTAAGCACCCGGCGCCCCCGCTGGCGGTGACCTGCCCCAGAAAAGTGCCCCAGTCGGTGCTCACGCTTTCTGTTAGCTGTAGCGGCGGTTCAAACGGGTGTTGGGGGTGTAGCGGGAGCCCCCCAGCTTGCCGCTGGAGGCCGTCGCCATGGGTCAGAGCAGACCGAAGTCGACCCCGTTTGCCTAGTAGTCCCAGTCGTCGCGCTTGTTGTCCGCCACCGACCCGCTGACCAGATGCTCGGGCCGACAGCACCGCTCGTTACGGCAGCGATGACGGATCACCGTCACCCGATCCAGTACCGCCCGGTTCACGATGCAGGAGGCGAACCTCGCCACCGCCACCTGCCGCCTACGAAACCGCGTCTTCGGTCTCCGCCCCGTCGCCATGACCCGGCACCAAGCACGGCTGCCACGCCATGATCGGATGTCCACCCGGCGATACCGCATCTACGAACGGCAGCTCAGAACCCGTTGATGATAACGGAGTAGTCGGGAACCGTAAGTCCTGCGCCCTGAACGTTTTGGTTATAGGTGAAGTTCCGACTAACGGCGGCAAGGTAACTTTCGGTGAACTGGCCTGCGGTTTCTTCTGCGCTGGTGCTGTAAGACTGCCACTCTTCGGCTGAGAACCTCTCGTCCAAGAATGCGGCGGAGCCGATGACGTATATCTGGCAGGGGAAAACGCCTAGCCTGGGAATCGATTTAGACCGCCGATACGCTACGAATGCGGTGAACTCGGGGGCGGCGAGATAAAGCACACCAAAGCGGTTCTCGTCCTTACTGAACAGCAGCGAGGCGAGGAACTGAGTGCGCATTTGGCGGAACGTGGCGCTGATTTCCTCTGACGTGGCCGTCTTGATATCCAACATCGGGTGTTCGAGGGTCCAGAGGCTCCCGTACAGATCTGCTGCAACATCAAGCTGGGCTCTGTCGAGCTCCTGCCAACCCGCCACATTGGCGACGACGACCGCATCCATCGGCTTGTCGTAGGGACTTTCCCGGCAGATTTTCTCGAGAGTTCTCCATGCCGCGGGGGCTTCGGCGAGCGCCGCTGCGGCGTTCGCCCCCAGGCAGGCACATAAGAACAGTGTTCCGCGCAGCGTCATCCACACACCCTCTTCAGTTTCAACATTGAGCAGACGCGAACCTGGCTTATGCCACAAGCCACGCTCTGTCCGCCTGTGCAAGCGTCATGACCGGTGCGTTCAATGGCTGCTGCCGGCCACGCCCTGCCAGAGTGTATCGCAGCATATCGCGGTCGGAGCAGCCAGGAACCCGGGCCGCCGAGAGGAAGCGCCGAAGGGGCGCCTGTGCATCCACAATCCGAGTTCTGGCAGCGCTCTGATCCGCAGCGGATCAATGGGTCGGCGGCGCGGGTCACGCAAACGGATGCGGGGCCCGCGCCTTCGGTCAGCCCGCTTTCGCCAAAGCGACGGCATCGGGGCCTGCCGGATAATGCACCCGCTCAGTGGCATCGGTCGCGGCCTGCCAGACCGCCTCCGCCACGTCGCTTTCCCGTGTCGTCATCGCGGGCGCGGCGAAGGCCGCGAAGATCGGCCCGGCATAGCCGGCGTAGGTCTCCGGGATCAGATCCTCGATGCGGAACTGGCTGTTCTCGGCAAAGCGGGTGGTCGGGCCATAGCCCGGTTCGACCAGGCACGCGCGCACTCCGAAATGCCCCAGTTCATGGGCCAGCGACCCGGTGAAGCCCTGGATCGCCTGCTTGCTCGCGGTATAGAGCGCGGCGAGCGGCATCGGCGCCAGCGTCGTGCTGGAGGTGACGTTGACGATCACCCCCGCACGGCGCGCGCGCATCTGCGGGATCACCGCCTGGGTCATCGCGATCGTGCCGAAGGTATTGGTCTCGAAGATCTTTCGGATCAGCGGCATCGGCGTCGCCTCGACGGCGCCCACCAGGCCGATCCCGGCATTGTTGACCAGAACGTCGACCGGCCCGGCCGCGTCAATCGCCGCGGCGATGCTGTCGGGATCGGTGATGTCGAGCGGCAAGACCCGGATGCGCTCCGATTGCGGCAAGGGGCTGGCCTGCGGGTTGCGCATCGTGGCGATCACGCTCCAGCCCCGGGCGTGAAAGTGGCGCGCGGTTTCAAGCCCGTAGCCGGAGGAACTGCCGGTGATGAGAACGGTCTTCATGTCGGTCTCCTGTGAAATATGTTGACGACCGAGAGATAGCGGGCAAAAATCGAACTATCTGCGATGAAACGTCCAGATTATATTTGAGATAGTCCATATTTCCGCCCCAATGTCCGATCCGCTTGCTCAGGTGATCGCGCTCTTGCGCCCCCGCGCCGTCTTCTCGAAAGGGATCAGCGGCGCGGGACGTTGGGCGGTGCGCTATACCGCCTTCGGCCAGCCGGGTTTTTGCGCCGTGACCGAAGGGCGCTGCCGCCTCGCCGTCGATGGCGAGGCGCCGGTGGTGCTGGACACCGGGGACTTCGTGCTGCTGCCGGCCACCCCGGCCTTCACGATGTCCGGTTTCGAACCGATGCCGCCGACCCTCATCCACTCCGGGCAAGCTTCGCCCCAGCACGGCGAGGTGCGCCATGGCCGTCGGGACGGGCCTGCGGACGTCCGGCAGTTCGGCGGATATTTCGCCTTCGAGGCGCCCGACGCCGCGCTCCTGGTGTCGCTGCTGCCCCGCATGATCCATATCCGCGGCGTGCCGAGGCTGACGCAACTGGTGCGCATGGTCGGCGAAGAAGCCGCGGGCGAGAATGCCGGGCGCGACCTCATCCTGGCGCGGCTGGTGGAAATCATGCTGATCGAGGCGTTGCGATCCGTGCCGAAGGACGCCGCCCAGCCGGGACTGTTACGCGGGCTGGCCGATGCCCGGATCGCGGTGGCCTTGCGACACATGCATGGCGACACGGACCGGTCCTGGACCGTCGAGGGGCTTGCCCACGCCGCGGGGATGTCCCGGTCGACCTTTTTCGAACGCTTCGCCCGCACCGTCGGGATGCGGCCGATGGAATATTTGCAGACCTGGCGCATGGCCGTCGCGAAGGATCTCCTGTCCGGCGGCGCGGTCACTCTGGACGAGGTGGCGCAGCGGGTCGGTTATGGCTCCGCCAGCACCTTCAGCACCGCGTTCAGCCGCCATGTCGGGATCTCTCCGGGCCGATACATGCGGCGTGCCGGGATCACCGACACCGCGGCATCAGCGGAATGTCCCGCCAGCCGTTGAGGCGGCGACCCCGGGGGCAGAACGCACATCGCCTGAAATCACCGCTCACGCCGACCGTCGCCCGTCGTGACGAGCGATGCCGACGGCCCGCTCCGGCCCCTGTTCGACCGGCCCCGGCGGCGCCTGCATCCCGCGCGCTCGATGTTTCGACCTCAAAGCTCAAGAAAAACAACTGGCGATGGAATAGTCGCGCGTTTGGGGGGACGCCCGGACTGTGACGCCCCCCTAACCTTGGCTGCACCGGAGGCAGTCCTCCGTTCTCGCGCCGCCGGTCCCAAAGGCGGTCAATCGCTGGAAAACTGGAGTCAACACCATGCAAAAGACACTGCAGACCCTCTTCACCCGCCTGCGCCAGGACGAGCGTGGCGCCACCTTGGTCGAATACGGCATCGCCCTGTTCGTGGCCATCACCGTCGGCGGCGCGCTGCTGACCGGGCTGGCGGGAACCACCCAGACGAACTTCATCGACGCCAATACCGCAGCCACCCGCCCGGCCAATCCCTGAGGGCTGCGCCCAGAGAAGTCACCCCGCCGCAGGCGCGGCGGGGTGACTTGCCCCTGCCCCGGCGGCACCGCCGTGATGGCGAGGGGCGGCAGATCGAAGACAAGACGCCGGCAGGCCGGCGTGAGCTGAGGGGGAAGTCAGATGAGACTGAAATCACTGCTTACGGCCGTCGTCGGCGTCGGCGTCGCGGGGGGCGCGGTCTATGTCGCGCAGGCGCTGTTGCAGCCCGAACAGCGGCTTGAGGCGCAGCCCAGTCTGGTGCGCGTCATCGTGGCGGCCCAGGACATCCCCTATGGCGCCGCGATCGAAAGCGGCATGCTGACCACCATCTACTGGCCGGCCACCGTCGTGCCGGCGGGCGTCTTTACCCAATATGCGCAGGTGGTTCCCGATGCCGACGGTCAGCCGCGCCGGGCGAAATATCCGCTGGCGCAGGGCGAAATCCTGATCGGTTCCAAGCTGTCCAATTTCGGCGACAAGGTCACAATCGTGCAGACGCTGGGGCAGAACAACCGGGCCATGGCGATCAATGTGAACGCCCAGAGCGGCGTCGGCGGCTTCGTCACACCGGGCGATTTCGTCGATATCGTGCTGACGCAGGGCCGCAACGCCAGCCTTCAGACCGTCACCATCCTGCAGAACATCAGGGTCATCGGCGTCGACCAAAAGGCCGATGAGCAGATCGACCAGCCCGGCGTGGCGCGCACGGTGACGGTCGAGGTCACCCCCGAACAGGGGCAGCGCCTGGCGCTGGCGCAACAGGCCGGGCAGCTCAGCCTGTCGCTGCGCGCGCTCGACACCACCGAGGACAAGCCGCTGGCCGCCATTCGCCTTGAGGACATCCTGTTCGAAACCCCTGGGTCGGCGGAAGAGGACGCGACGCCGGTCAAGCGGGTGCGCGTGCGGCGCGGAGCGAATTCGGTCGAAGAGGTTCAGATCAACTGAGATCGGTCATCAAGGCGTGGGAACAATGGATATTCTGCGACGATACAAGCGCGACGACAGGGGCACGGTCCTGGTCTTCGTCGCCATGTGCCTGGTGGTCATCCTGGGACTGGCGGCGCTGACCTTCGATCTGGGCCGGCTGGCCGCGACGCAGACGGACCTGCAATCCTACGCCGACAATGTCGCGCTCAGCGCGGCGGGCGAGCTGGACGGCGCCAGCGATGCGATCACCCGCGCCAGCGCCGCGGCGGAAAACATGATCCGCGACAGCCAGACCTTTGCCGATGGGGCGCAGGCTCTCGGGGCCGCGCACGATTACAGCCTGCGGTTCCTGACCGGCCTGCCCGATGACGACACCGCAAGCCTCGCACCCTATGTCACCACCGACCCGACCGAGGCGGCGCTGGTCGAGGTCACGGCCACCCCGCGCAGGGTCTTCCTGCCGTTCTCGCGCGCGATGGCCACGCTGGCCGGCCTGACCGCGCCGAACGAGAGCGTCAACGCCGTCGCGGTCGCCGGCTTCAGCCAATGGGCCTGCGATATCACCCCGCTGATGTTCTGTGTGCCCTCCGATTACGAGGCCGACGCGCATATCGGTGACACCATCCAGTTGCGGTCCGGCGGCAGCGGCGCCGCCTGGGGGCCGGGCGATTTCGGCTTTCTCGATCCGTCGAAGATCAAGGTCGATCCAAACGGCCCCTGCGCCGGGCTGAACGGCGTCAACCTGGACGCCTGCCTGATCGCCGCATCGGGCAATGTGACCCAGTGTTTCGCCCAGCGCGGCGTCGATACCGAGCCGGGCCAGAAAGCCGGGATCGAGAACGCCATCTTCAACACCCGCTTCGACATGTTCACCGGCATCATGACCGGCAAGCGCAGCAATCCGCATTATGCGCCCGGGCCGCATGTCATCAAGGGGCTGGTTCCGCAGGGCGGCGGCAGCTGCGCCGGCACCAACGCCAACCCCTCGCCCGATACGGTGCCGTTTCCGCCCGACGACTGCTTCGCCGCGGGCACCTGCCCCACGGGCAGCGGCCGGATCGGCAACGGGACCTGGGCCGGCGGCCGCGCGACCTATGTCGCCACCAACTACGGCGCCGGCAACGATCCGGCCCCGCAGGCCCGGACCCGCTATCAGCTCTACCTGTCCGAGATCGGCAAGGCCGCCGGCGGCGACATCCTGACCGGCCGGGCCGAAACCGGGCGCCCCGCCTGCTCCACGGCGCCGATGATCGAGGATCCCGACCGCCGGGTGTTCGTCGCGGCCGGCATAGATTGCGACGCGAACCCGATCAACGGCGCCGAAACCCATGTTCCGGTCAAGGAATTCTTCAAGATATTCCTGCTGCAGCCGGTCGGGAACTCCACCGTCTCGCCGCCGGTCTTCGACCTCTGGGTCGAGGTCGTGGGCAGCGCCGGCGGCGCCGGCAGCTCGGTCGACAACGGCTATTTCCGCGATGTCGTGGTGCTCTACCGATGACCCGGCTGGCGCGACATATCCGGCATCTTTGCCGCGCGGACGACGGCGCCGCGCTGGTCGAGTTCGGGATGGTGCTGCCCGTGCTGCTGCTGGTCACCGCCGTCATCGTCGAAGGCGGCCGGATCACCTGGGCCTATCAGTCGGTCAGCGCCGGGGTGCGCGACGCCGCGCGGATGATCGCGCGCATCGCCCCGCCGGATCTCTGCCCCGGCGGCAGCGTCGGGACCTACGATGCGCTGGCGACCGAGATCGTGTCGCAAAGCCTCGACGGATCGTCGGTCGTGCCGCGCATGGTGACCGTCCTCGATGTGGAACCGACGCTGCTCTGCGTCGCCGGCGCCTATCGCGTCAACCCCTCCGCCATCGTGCAGGTCCGCGCCCGGATTCGGGTCGATTATATCTTCGGCAATGTCTTCGGCCTTTTCGGCGCCGGCCTCGGCGCGCTTGAGACCGAGGTGGCCGATCAGAGCAGGGTGTTCGGAACATGACCCGGGGCCCGCATCTCCTGAGTAGCCTCGGCCAGGATTGCCGCGGCGCCGCGCTGGTCGAGCTGGCGATGGCCGTGCCCCTGGTGCTGCTGTTCCTGTTCGGCATCCTGGATTTCGGCCGCCTGTACTGGATCGAGACCACGCTTCAGAAAGCCATGCAGATCGCGGCGCGCACCGCGGCGCTGCGACCTCCGGCCTGCGCCGGCGTGCCCACGACCGTGCAGGAAGCGCCGCAGGCCCCGGGCCAGAGCACACCGCGGTACGGCACGCTCTGCCGGCAGGGCGGCGTCTGTGCCGATACCGGCGATCAGAGCTGCGCGCTCGACACCGATACGGCGACGGGGCGGGAAATCTGGGACCGGATCGAATTTCTGCTGCCGCCGGGCGCCGTGCCCGCGAATGTGCGGGTGACCTACAGTTTCGACGAACGTCTCGGGTTTCTGGGTGGCCCCTACACGCCGGTGGTGACCGCCGAAGTCGTCAATCTGGATTTCCAGTTCGTCCTGCCGCTGGGCGCGCTGGCGGCGCTGGCCGCCAACGATGCGACCCTGTCGGCCACATCGTTCAACCGCATTTCGTTGCCCTCGATGAGCACCTCTTTGCCCGGTGAGGATCTTGCAAGCGGAATCGCCAACTGAGGAGAGTATCCATGACACGCGATCCCATATCGTTGCTGCTGATTTCGCCGGATGAACAGTTTCAGGCGGCGGTTCGCGGCGCCGTCACCGGCAAGGACTGTATCGTCACCGGCGCGACCGAGACGATCGTCGGCCTCAACGGGCGCGGCGCAACCCTCGCCGCCGGGCATGACATCATCCTGTTCGACGTGGATGCGGGCGACCCGTCGGTCATCGGCGCCGCCCGCAGCCTGTGCGAGGCGCGCAAGCCCGGGGCGACGATCATCGCGCTGGCGGGCGACGACCTGCCGCTCTGCAAGGCCCGGGAGCTGCGCCATGTCGGGGTCGAGGAGGTGCTGCCGCGCGTGGCCCTGGAACAGGAGGTGCTGCCGCAGATCGAGGCGGCCCGCACCCGGCGCTCGGCGCGGCTGCCCGAGCTTTGGGCAGGCCATGCGACCCAGGGCAAGGTGATTGCGGTGGCGCAGTCGCGCGGCGGCGTGGGGGCATCGACCCTGGCGGTCAACCTGGCCAATGAATTGCAGGGCAAGCGAGGCGTGTTCCGGAAAGCGGTGCAGTTCAGCGTGGCGATCGTGGATCTGGACCTCCAGTTCGGGTCCGTCGCCGCGCTGCTGGATGTGGAGGAGAGCGACACCCTGTGGCGGCTGGCGATGGATCAGGCTACCCCCGATGGCACCTTCCTCGAACAGGCGGTGGTGCAGGCCGACTGCGGCCTGTCGGTGCTGACCGCGCCGGCGCGCTATGGCCCGCTGAACGCGCTCGCGCCGGCGCAGGTCTCCGCCCTCATCGACGGGCTTCGCAAGCGGTTCGACTATGTGGTCATCGACCTGCCGCACGCCCTGGTCGACTGGGTCAGCCCGGTTCTGGCCGAGGCAGACCGGCTGCTGCTGGTCACCGATGTGACCGTTCCCTCGATCCGCTCGGCGCGCAAGCTGATGGATTTCTACCTGACCGAAAACCCGGCGCTGGACGTGCAGCTGGTCGCCAGTCTGGAGAAGAAACCGCTGTTCATGGCCGCGCATCACCGAGCAGCGGGCGAGCTGCTGAAGAAGGAGTTCAGGTATTGGATTCCCCGGGACCAGAGGCTGGCGCGGCAGGCGCTCGACCGCGGTGCGCCGCTGTCCGAAATTGCCGCGCGCTCCGCGATGGCCCGCGCCATTCGCGGCATCGCGGCTGAAACGGTGAAGGACATGCCGCAGCGCGGCAAGGCGCAGTAGGTCCGGTTTCGGCCAGACCTCAGGGGGCAAAACACCAAATCATGAGTGGACGCCAAAATGTTTAGCGAATTCAAAGGCCGGCATCAGCACAAGACCGAACGCCCGAAGGTTGTCGCGCGCCTCCGCCCCGAACATGCCGTGGCGCCCGAGACACCGTCCCGCGACGGTGCCGACGCAGCGGCGCGCCAGCGCGGCGCCGCGGCGGCGCATATCGAACTGAAGGCGCGGCTGCACCGACGACTGCTCGATGTCCTGAACCTTTCGGTGATCGACAAGATCGAAAAGGACATTTTGCGCGCCGAGATCGGCAAGCTGGTCAACGACACCCTGCGCGACGAGGGCCGGCCCATGCGCAGCGAGGCGCTGAAGGCGCTGATCGACGAGCTGATGGACGAAACGCTCGGCCTCGGCCCGCTGGAGCCGCTGCTGTCGGACCCCACGGTCAACGACATCCTCGTCAACGGCCATGAGAACGTCTATGTCGAGCGCGGCGGCATTCTGGAGCGGACCTCGGTCCGGTTCCGGGACGAATGCCACCTGCTGCGGATCATCGACAAGATCGTCAGCCGGGTCGGCCGCCGGATCGACGAAAGCCAGCCCTGGGTGGATGCCCGGCTGGAGGATGGCAGCCGCGTCAACGCGATCATCCGCCCCTGTGCCGTCGACGGCCCCGCCCTGTCGATCCGCAAGTTCGCCAAGGTGCCGCTGACCATGGACCGGCTGATCGAGAAAGGCGCGCTGAACCGGACCGCCGCCGCCCTGCTGAGGGCGCTGGTCGATGCCCGCCTGAACATCCTGATTTCGGGCGGCACCGGCTCGGGCAAGACCACGATGCTGAATGCGCTGTCGTCCTACATCAACCCGGCGGAGCGCATCGTCACTATCGAGGACGCGGCGGAGCTCCAACTCCAGCAGGATCACGTGCTGCGCATGGAGACCCGCCCCGCCAACCCCAGCGGGACCGGCGCGGTGCATCAGCGCGACCTGGTGCGCAATGCGTTGCGGATGCGCCCGGACCGGATCGTCGTCGGCGAGGTGCGCGGGTCCGAGGCTTTCGACATGCTGCAGGCGATGAACACCGGCCACGACGGGTCGATGACGACGGTGCATGCCAATACACCGCGCGATGCGCTGTCGCGGGTCGAACAGATGGTCCAGATGGGCGGCATCGAACTGCCGCATGCGGCGATCCGGGCGACCATCGCCTCGGCGGTGCATTTCGTCATCCAGCTCAATCGCCTGTCGGACGGCACCCGGCGGGTGATGTCGATCTCGGAGATTACCGGCATGGAGGGCGACATCGTGACGATGCAGGAGATCTTTGTCTTCAAGCGCGCGGGCAAGGACGAAAACGGCCGGGTTCTCGGCCGGTTCATGGCAACCGGCATTCGCCCCAAGGCCAGCGAAACGCTGATCGCCGCCGGGATCGACATGTCGCAGCTGCAGTTCGCGGGAGGGGAGATCTGATGTTGCAGACGCTTCGGGATTTCATCGAGACAGCGGCGCTGGCGCCCTTGCTGAACCTCAAGATCGAACTCGGCGGCTATGACCTGCGCCATGCGGTCTATCTGCTGGTCTTCCTCGGCATCCTGGTCGCTTTCGAAGGGCTGCGCCAGCTGCTCGAACGCGCCGAAAACCGGAGCGAGGCCGTCAACCGCCGGATCAGGATGCTGGCCAAGGGCAAGTCCGGCGAAGATGTCCTGACCCTGCTGGCGCCGGCGCAGACCGGATCGTTCACCCAGGCCTTTCCCATCGTTGGAAATCTCGACGCCGCCCTGCGCGCCGCCGGTCTGACGGTGCCGCCGCTGCTGTTCCTGGCCGGCTGTCTGGCGGCCTTCGCCGTCGCCGCGGTCGCCGGCGCCCAGCTTCACGAACCGTTGATGGCGGTCAGCACCGCCGCCGTGGCGTTCCTGATCCTACCGCTGGTGGTGCTGCGGCGCATCCAGGCGAAGCGCCTGGCGACGCTGGTCAGGCAGCTGCCGGATGCGCTCGACCTGATGTCGCGTGGCCTGAAGGTCGGTCATCCGCTGAACACGACCTTTCAGAGCGTCGCCAATGAAATGCCGGACCCGATCGGGACCGAATTCGGCATCGTCGTCGATCAGATCGCCTTCGGCGAGGATCTGACGGTTGCGATGCAGAACCTCGCCAACCGGATCGACGAAGAGAACGTGCGCTATCTGGCGATCGCGGTGAACATGCAGCACGGCAGCGGCGGAGACCTGGCGCAGGTGCTGCGGATCCTGTCCAAGGTGATCCGTGCGCGCATGACGCTGCGGCGCAAGGTCAAGGCGATCTCTTCGGAGGGTCGGCTGACCGCCTATATCCTCTCCGCCCTTCCGGTAGCGATCGCGGCGACCATGATGATCGCCACCCCCAGCTACTATGGCGATGTGGTGGATTACCCCAGCTTCTGGCCGGTGATGTCGATCATCGCCGTCGCCGTCGTCGTCAATGCCGCCGTCCTGTTCCGGCTGGTCAATTTCAGGGTTTGAGGAAGCTGCGATGACCCTCTCGTTTCTCGACATAAGTGTGAATGTCGGCCCGGCAGCCCGGTTCATGGTCCTGTCCGCAGTTGCCGGCGGTGCGATATTGGCCTTCTACGGTCTGTCCTCGGCGTTTTCCGGACGCTCCGCCGCCGCCGCGCGGATGGCCCCGAAGCACCGCGAGAGCATCGCGCTGTCCAATCCCGCCGATCAGAGCGACAAGACACCGAAGGGGCTGAGCGCCGCCTTCATTCCCAAAGATGTCGATGAACGCACCCAGGTCGGGCTGGCGCTGGCACAGGCCGGTTTCCGCGGCGAAAATGCCGTCGCGAACTATTACGCGATCCGCCTGTCGCTCGGTCTCGGCCTGCCGCTGATCTTCCTTGCGGTGATGGCCTTCGGCAAGAGCCCCGGCGCGCCGGGATGGCTGGCCGGCTATATGACCAGTCGGGGCACGCTGTCGGTGGCGCAGCATCTGGCGGTTCTGTGTTGCCTGGGCTTCTTCGCGCCGGCCTATTGGCTGCGCAGCCGGATCGACGACCGCAAGCGCAGGATCGAGGAAGCCTTTCCCAATCTTCTGGACCTTCTGCAGGTCGGCGTCGAGGCGGGCATGGGATTCGATCAGGCGCTGATGCGGGTGGCGACCGAGATCCGGGCCGCAGCCCCCGAGATCGCCGAAGAGGTTCTGACCGCGCTGACGGAAATACAGGCCGGCCGAGATCGGGAAGCGGCCTTTGTGCGCATGGCCCGCCGGACCGGCGTCGACGAGATGTCGTCCTTCGTGAACGTGATCCTGCAGTCGGCGAAATTCGGCACGCCGATGTCAAATGCGCTGATGACCTATGCCGACGAAATGCGCGAGACACGCGAACTCCGGGCTCAGGAAAAGGCCAACAAGCTGCCCGTGCAGATGTCGGCGGTGATGGCGGCCCTGATGCTGCCGTCGCTGATCGCACTGGTTCTGGCCCCGATCGTCATCCGTTACCTGAGCGCCTTTGGCGGCTCCTAAAGCACCCGGCGCGGCGGCCGGGGTCGGTGCGCCGGGACACGGGGGGACGTCATGTTGCTCGACATGCTTGCTCGACCGCGCGCAAGAACGAAGCATGGCAAACAGGGCCATTGTCGATCATTGATGAACAATGCCACCGCAGACCATGGGATACCGCTTGCAACAAAAGGCGTAGGCTTGACCCCAGCATGCTCCTTTGGATGTACACCCTACCCGATTTGCACACTTTTCCCAATTATTTTAAGGACTTAATCTTACAGGCACGAGGGAGCACATCAACCTGACTGTTATATCTTCTGTTTTTTGGGGGGACAGAGTTATGAAACATGCAAGATCCAAGGCCATGGCCCGCGTTCCAGTGTTTGATGTCACGTTCGGCAGATCTGATCGCCGTCAGATCCGTTCCGACAGTCGCCTGTCCTGACGGTATCACGATGGCCTATTCACCCAGAAGCATGGCCGATGCGCGTGGCCAGCCATGGCTGCCGACCTCGTCCCACGCGAACGCCATCATCCGTTTCATCGAATGGAGCCAGGCGCATACCCCGCTTGAGCTTGCGCTGGAACAGATCGTAACCGCCTTCGATGCCGAATTCGGCGCGCTCTGCCGGGTCAGGGCCGACCAGGGCAGAAGCCGGGTCGCCGTCTCCTTCGGCAGAGGCGCGACCAGGGGAAGCGCCGGCGGCTTTCGCTCGTTTGCCGCCGACATGATCGGGCTGGGCATTCGTGATGTCCGGGTCGGGGCGGTGCTGCGCCTGAGCGAAATCGAACCCTCGAGATCGGACCGCGATCCGCAATTGTCCAAATGGATGGCCCGCAACAAGGTCAGCGATGCGGGTCTGGTCTGCCTGCGCAAAGCCGGCAATGAGCTCGACTTTCTGGAGATCTACTTCTCCGCCGCGGCACAGCAGAACTGGTACGCCGGTCTGGAACAGACTGCGCCGAGTCTGGTGCGCGCGGTCGAGAGCCGCCGGCCGGGGCTGATCACCGAGGCGCTCGCGCGGCGGGTGGTCAGCGTCAGGCGGAAGGACGTCGGGGATCTGCCGATCCTGAGCCTGAACAATCCGGCGGGACTGACGCGGACGGAATGGCGGGTTTGTGTCCTGGCCTCGCGGGGGCTGGCGATCAAGGCGGTCTGCAATGAACTCGGGGTCAGCCGGGCCACGGTGCGCACGCACCTGAAGCACATCTACATGAAAACCGGTCTCGAGAACTTCCACATGCTGGCGCGCCGGCTCGTCTCGCCGGCCGAGCAGCTGGCGTTGCGCGGGGGATATCGAAAGGACATCGCGTGAGCGATCCGGGCGCGTTGCAGGGCTGGATCGGGCTGTGGCTGTTTTCTCCGGTCCTGATCGGAATGATCTGGACGGATGTGTCCCAGCTGCGCATTCCCAACGCCTTTTCAAAGATCGGCCTCGGCCTGTTCCTGCTGTCGGCGCCGCTGCTGGGGCCGGAGGAAACGGTGACCAGGATCTCCATCGCGGTCTTGTGTTTCGCGATCTGCTTCGCCGCCTTTGCACTGCGCCTTCTGGGCGGTGGCGACGCAAAGATACTTCCGGTCGTGATGCTCTTCGTTCCGGGCGGGCTGATCCAGTTCTACCTGCTGCTCTTCGCGGCCGCGCTGGCGGTCGGCCTCCTGCTGATCCAGGGCAGCCGCCTGTTGTTCGGCCGGTCGGGACCCCGGCTGGCCGCTCTGCAAACCCAACGCGACTTCCCGATGGGCGTCTCGATCGGGTTATCGGGCCTGGCACTGGCCGCCGTGCCGCTTCTCGAGCGGGTTGCGCAGGTCTGACACGGACCGGAGCTGCCGGCCGAGGGGGGCCTCGGCGCCAGCGTCCCAGCGATCGCGGTCCGCGACAGCCGGCCGACTATCCGCGCGCGACGGCGGGCGCGCCGCTGCGCCAGCGCGCGATGGCATATTGCAGCGCCAGCCCGCCGAAGATCAGCAACGCGTCCTGCGCCAGACCGGCCGGATGCACCGCCTTGACCACCTGCCCGGCGATGGCCAGCACCGTGCCGGCGGCGAAGACCCAGAGCCCGTGACGCCCCAGCAGCCGGATCGGCGCCGCCAGCCGCGAGGCCGAGATCGCCGGCATCAGCCCCGGCCAGGACAACAGATAGGCCAGCGCCAGGAAATGCAGCAGCCGCGGCGCCGACACATAGGTCTTGTCGAAGGCCACGAAGAGGAAGGGCATCCCCTGATCATAGAGCCAGGCCAGGCTCTGGTTCATCGTCGTCATCAGCCCCTCGTGCCGGACCCAGACCAGGCAGAACAGCAGCCAGACCACCGCCGGCCAGAACAGCCAGCGCGCGGCCGGAACGAACCGCCGCCCCGACCTCAGCCCCAGCCCGGTCAGGATGCCGAGCGAGAACAGCAGCTGCCAGGCGAAAGGGTTGAAGAACCAGCCGCCCGGCAGCGGGTAATTCGGCAGATCGAGCCGCAGCGCCGCCGTCAGCAGCCACAGCCCGACACTCAGCAGCAGCAGCCGCCAGGGCCAGCGCTGGCCCAGCCGGACCAGCAGCGGCGCCGCCAGCATCAGCGCCGCATACATCGGCAGGATGTTGATATAGCCGAACTGATGGCCCAGCGTCACCAGCCCCGCCAGCACCTCGCGCGGGCTGTCCCATAGCAGTGTAAAGGAGTTGGGCGCCAGCAGATCGCGGTCTCCGGTCCACAGCACCGAGGCGCCGACGATCAGCACCGCCAGAACCGTTGTCAGGATATGCGCCTGATAAAGCGTCCAGGCCCGCCGCCAGGCCTGCAGGCTGGCGTTCAGCGACAGACCCTGCGCCAGCCGCGGCCCATAGGCCAGCGCCACCGCGCAGCCCGACATGAAGACAAAACCCTCCGCCGCGTCGGACAGGCCGAAGTTGCGCGAGGTGACGAATTCGAACACCGTGCCCGGGACATGGTTGATGTAGATCATCACCAGGCTCAGGCCGCGAAAGAAATCCAGCCGCGGATCCCGCGGCGCCTTCGGCCGCACCGGGGCGATATCCGACGACGCCCTGTCCTGCCCCAGAACGGCAGCCTCCTGCACCAGAACACCCATCTCAGGCCTGCAGGCTTTCCCGCAGGGGCGCGGCCGGGGCATCGGCGGCCGGGGCCTGGGGCGGCACGCCCCAGCCGGCCAGGATCCGGTCATGGATCTGCATCACCGGCGCCGGGCAGAGATCGGTCGGCACCGTCATCAGCGCGCTGCGCGAGGGCAGCGAGCTCCAGCGCAGCAGCGCCGGCGCCAGGATCATCGGCACGCCCACCGGCAGCAGCCACAGGAACAGCTCGGGCGCGAAGGCCCAGGCGGCGATCAGCCCGGCGGCGCCGATGAAGGCGATCCACCACGAGGCGGCGAAGGAGGCCGACCAGCTGAGGGTGCCGTCGCCCCGGTTGTTGGTGGGCCAGCCGCCGTCGCGCCGCCGCAGCACCTGCAGCACCGAACGGGTGGTGAACAGCAGCAGCACCGGCGCGGTCAGCGAGGACAGCAGCAGCTCGGCCAGGGTCGAGACCACCGCCCGGCCCGCCCCGCCGAAGCCCGCCGCAGCACCGGTCAGCCCGGCGCGCAGGGCGATCAGCAGCTTCGGCAGCAGCAGCAACCCGAAGATGCCGATGGCCAGCCCGATCGCCTTCGAGGCCGCCGAGGGCGGGAAATAGGGAAACGGCCAGCCGGGTTCCGGGAAATAGTCCGGCGGCGGCGTGAACAGCGGCGCCGCGATCGAGGCGAAGATGAAGCCCAGCCAGAACAGCGGCGAGACATAGGCCATGACGCCCTGCGCGAAGACGAAACGCGACCAGGGCTTCAGCCCCGGCGCGCCGATGATGCGCAGATGCTGCAGGTTGCCCTGACACCAGCGGCGGTCGCGCTTGGCGTGGTCGACGATGTTCTCCGGCCCCTCTTCGAACGAGCCTTGCAGATCGTCGTCCAGCCGTACGATCCAGCCGTTGCGCGCCAGCAGCGCGGCCTCGACATAATCGTGGCTCATCACATGGCCGCCGAAGGGCGGCTGGCCGCGCAGCTCGGGCAGACCGCAGGACTGGGCGAAGGCCCGCACCCGGACGATGGCGTTATGGCCCCAGAACGGGCCGGTGCGGCCCTGGGTCATCGCCAGCCCGCGGGCGAAGACCGGCGAGAAGAAGGCGGCCGAGAACTGCATCGCCCGGCCGAAGCGCGAACGGGCGCGGATGATCTTCGGCAGCGTCTGCAGCAGGCCCAGCTCGGGCTCGGCCTCCATCCGCCGGATCATCTGCAGGATGGTCTCGCCCTCCATCAGCGAATCCGCGTCGAGGATCACCGCGTAATCGTAGGAGCCGCCGGAGCGGGTGATGAAATCCTCGATATTGCCGGCCTTCTTGCCGGTATTGGCCTCGCGCCGCCGATAGAAGAACCGGCCCAGACCGTCGCATTCGGCCACCATCCGGCGGAACACCTCAAGCTCGCGCGCGGCGATGGCCGGGTCGCGGGTATCCGACAGGATGGCGAAATGGATCTCGGCCGGATCGCCGGTGGCGCGCAGCGAGGCCTCCATAGCCGCGAGGCGGGAGAAGCTTTCCAGCGGATCCTCGTTGTAGACCGGCATCAGAATGCAGGTCCGCCCGCGGATCGGCGCGGCGGCATCGAGCGCCGGCGCGCGGGCGCGGGTGGTCAGCCCGGTCAGCGCCTGCACCGAGCCCCAGGCCAGCCACAGCGTCGAGATCAGGATCAGGAGCGCCCGCAGCACATCGAGCTTGGTCAGCCCGTCGGCCTCGCCGAACTGGATGAACAGCACGAAGGCCCCCAGACCCGCAAGCAGGCTGAGCAGGATCATCACCAGACGCAGAGCGCTGAGTCCGAACCCGGGTTTCACATGATCGCCCATGGCTCAGGTCAGCAGATCCGCCGGCGGCGACGCCTGATCCTGGCGCCGCAGCAGGGCGGCCAGCCATTGCAGCACGCTGCGGCGCGGCTCGATCACCTGTGGCGGCATCGCCAGCGGCGCCACCGGCAACGCGCAGGGACCGGCGATCAGCTCGGCGGCGCTGAGGCCGGCGGTAGGGTGCAGCTTGGCGACAGGTGCCCCGGAGGTGGCCGGAACACCGTGATCCAGGCGATCGGATGGCAGCAACTCGATCCCGGTCATTTTGTATTGGTCCATTGGAAAAGCCAGGTTTCCGTCAGCTTCTGGCCGTAACCCGCGACATGGGCCGACAGCTCGACCACATCCCCCTCGGGCACCACGTCCAGAACCAGACGCCAGATGTTATTTCCCGGCAGGCGATGCAAGACCTGCGTCGTGATTTTTCCGTGATCGGCGGTGGCGACGATGCTCAGGTCGTCGACCGCCTCGGCCGGCAGATGGGCCAGCGGCCCGCCGGCGAAATCGATCACGAACTTGCGCGATCCGTCGGTGTTCGGCACCCCGGAGACACCGCCGACACCGGCGCGCGAGGCCTGCACATAGGCCAGATTGCCGTCTTCCTCCGGCCCCAGATCGCCCCACAGCAGCCGGTAGCGCAGCGTCAGCGCCTCGCCCTTGCGGGCCGGCGCCTCGGGGATCCAGAAGGCGACGATATTGTCGTTCACCTCCAGCTTCGAGGGGATCTCGACCAGACGCAGCATGCCCTTGCCCCAGTCGCCGATCGGTTCGACCACGCAGGAGGGGCGGCGTTCGTAGACAGCGGCGGCATCCTCGTAGTGATCGAAGTCGCGGTTGCGCTGAAACAGGCCGAAGGCGCGCGGGTTCTCCTCCTGGAAATAGCTGGAGGCGAGATGCGGCGGATTGGCCAGCGGCCGCCACAGCCGGTCGCCATCGGCGCGCACGATGCCCAGCCCGTCGCTGTCATGCACGGCGGGGCGGAAATCGTCGAACTGCGCCCGGTTGCGGTCGCCATAGAGGAACATCGAGGTCAGCGGCGCCACCCCCAGCTGATCGACGTCCTTGCGGAAGAACAGCTGTGCACTGACCTCCATCCGGGTGTCGCGGCCGGGGGTGATGTGGAACTGATAGGCGCCGGTCAGCGACGGGCTGTCCATCGCCGCCCAGACGGTGATGCTCCTGGCACCCGGTGCCGGGCGTTCGATCCAGAATCGGGTGAAGCGCGGAAACTCCTCGGCGACCTTCATGCCGGTGTTCACCGCCAGCCCGCGGGCCGACAGCCCGTAGGCCGAGCCGCGGCCGAGCGCCCGGAAATAGGACGCGCCCTGAAACGCCACCAGCTCGTCCATGATGTCGGGGCGGTTCAGCGGTGTGTGCAGGCGGAACCCGGCCACCCCCGGCAGGGCGGTGTGTTCGGGCACATGGTCGCGCGCCTCGCGCTCGTAGATGAAATCGTCGGTGTCGAAGTCCATCGGCACGGCCTGGCCGCCGTCGACCTCGTAGAGCTGGACCGGCTCCTTGAACAGCCAGCCCATGTGAAACGCCTGCAGGCCGAACCGCGATCCCTCGGTGGCGAAGCGGGCGCGTTCGGGGTTGAAGCGGATCAGCCGGTAGTCGTCATAGGTCAGCCCGGTCAGAAAGCTGTCGCCGATGGATTGCGCGGCATAGGGCGCGGCAGCGGCTGCGCGCATTTCCTCGACCAGGATGTCGAAACTGAACGGCTGCGGCTGCGGCGCCACCGGGACGTCGGCGACCGGAGACTCGGGGGTGCCGGCGGTCTGCGGGGCGCTGTCGCCGTTCGCCGCCTGCGCCCAGGCGCTGCTGGCCGCGCATAGCGCCACGCCGCTTGACGACAACGCGCCAAGAAGCTTGCGGCGGGTCAGAGCAGGGCGTTGTGGTCTCATGGAGATAGCCATCCGAGTGTCAATTTGCAGTCTGTCACGCAGCCGTTTGGGCTTGCGGCAGGCGCACCTGTGCCTGTCGCAAAGTCATGCGATTATGTATCTGAATTCGCAATAGAAATTTAATGGGCTGGTTAGGGATTTCCAGCCCCCTGCCGCGAAGCAGCGTAAACTCGCCAAAACCCCCGGACCCGATGGCGGGATGCCGCCGAACCGGCCGGGGCGAGACCGGCCGGAAAGCGACGAAGCGTGACGGTTTTGGCCCTCGGGACCGCCCCGTCGCAGGGGGTGAGTCTCCTGCCTAGTCCACCGCCCTCCGCGGCTGTGGCAGCCCCAGCGTGTCGCGCAGGGTCCGCCCGGGATAGGTGCTGCGGAACAGGCCGCGGCGCTGCAATTCCGGCACCACGCCCCGGGTGAAGGCGGTGAATCCCGCCATGAACCAGGGCGGCATGATGTTGAACCCGTCCGCCGCGCCGGTGGTGAACCACTCCTCCAGCGTATCCGCGATCTCGGTCACCGAACCGCAGAGCACCCAATGCCCGCGCGCCGCCGCCACCAGCGCATGCAGCTCGCGCAGGGTCATGTTCTCGCGCCGCGCCTTGCCCAGCAGCGCCTGCGCATAGCCGTGATAGGCGTCGCTGCGCTGCAGATCGGCGGCCGGGCTGTCCAGGTCCCACCCGCGCAGATCCTGGCCGAAGCGTTCGGACAGCAGCCCCAGCGCGCTGGCCGCGTCGACCCGGCCCTGCAGGTCCGCCAGCCGCTGCCGCGCCTCGGCACCGGTGGCGCCCACCACCGGCATGACGCCGGGCAGCACCGTCAGATCCTCGGGGCGGCGGCCCTGCCCCGCCACCCGCGCCTTGATGCCGGCATAGAACGCCCGCGCCTCCTCCAGATCCTGGGTGACGGTGTAGATCACATCGGCGTAGCGCGCCGCCAAATCCTGCCCCGCCTCCGAGCCGCCGGCCTGCAGGATCACCGGCCGCCCCTGCGGCGGGCGCGAGATGTTGAGCGGCCCCTTGACCTGAAAGAATCGCCCCGCGTGGTCGATCGGCCGGATCTTCTCCGGGTCGAAATAGCGCCCGGTCGCCCCGTCGCGCGGCATCGCACCCGGCGCCCAGGCGTCCCACAGCCGGAACGCCACCTCGATGAACTCCGCCGCCCGGGCGTAGCGGCTGGCGTGGTCGGGATGCGACTGGCCGAAGTTCGCCCCGGCCCCCGCGTTGGCGGTGGTCACCACGTTCCAGGCCGCCCGCCCCTGCGAGATATGATCGAGCGAGGCAAAGCCCCGCGCCAGCGTCCAGGGATCGCCATAGGTGGTCGAGGCGGTGGCGCCGAGGCCGATATGCCGCGTCGCCATGGCGATGGCCGACAGCAGCGTCAGCGGCTCAAGCCGCGCGCAATAGGACGGGTGGCTGGCCGGATCGGCCTCCAGCGTGTCGCCGACGAAGATCAGGTCGAACAGGCTGCGCTCCGCCTCGCGGGCGATGTCGAGCATCGCGGGGAGGTCTTCGAAGCTGTCGACCGCGCCGGGCAGGCGCCAGCCCGAGATATGGCTGCCGGTGCCCAGCAGGAACAGCCCCAGGTGCATCTGGCGGCGCATGGTCTCTCCTCGCATCGGGGCCGCGCCCGGGAGGGCCGCAAGACCGGCCCCGGGCGCGGCGGCGTCTCGGTCAGTCCGCGTGCGTGCCGCTGCCCAGCGCCGCCAGCAGCGCGGCGCCGGTGCGGATGCCGTCGTGGAAACATTCGATCTTGAGGTTTTCATTCGGGGCGTGATTGGCCTCGTCCGCATTGGCGTAGGGCAGCACGAAGGCGGGTATGCCGAGGATCTTGGTGAAGACGTAATCCGGCAGGCTGCCGCCCACCGCCGGGAACTCAAGCGGCGCGACCCCGCGGGCGGCCATGACCGCCCGGCGCAACGCTTCGGCATAGGCCGAATCCATCGGCGTCCGCGACGGCAGCATGCCGGCGCGCGGCACCAGTTCGACATCCGGCGCGTGGCGGGCGACATGGGCGGCGACCTTCTCCAGCACCTGAGCCGGGGTCATCGCATCGACCAGGCGGATGTCGCATTTGGCGATCGCCTCGCAGGGCAGCACTGCCTTGGACCCCTCGCCGCCATAGCCGCCGTGCAGCCCGTTGATGGTCAGCGTCGGATGGAACATCAGCCGGTCGTAGAACGGCCGGCCCTTCGGCTCGTCCAGTTCCTTGAGCCCCAGTTCGGCCATGTACTCCGGCAGATCCAGCGGCAGGTCCGCCGCCGCCCGACGCTCCTGCTCGGTGGGCGGAATGATCGGATCGTGCAGCCCCTCGATGGTGATCAGCCCCTCGGGCGTCTTCATGGTGGCGAGCAGATGCACCAGCTTCCAGATCGCGTTCGGCATCACCCCGCCGTAATTGCCCGAATGGGTGTCGCGGTCGGCGGTCCTGGCCTTGAGGTCGAAGGACACCATGCCGCGCACCCCGAAGGTGATGATCGGCAGGCCCGAGCCGTGCAGCGGCCCGTCGGCGGTGACCACCAGATCGGCCTGCAGACGGTCGGCGTGCTGGCGCACGAAATCGGCGATATGCGGGCTGCCCACCTCCTCCTCGCCCTCCAGCAGGAAGATCACGTTGCAGGGCAGTTCGCCATGCACCGCCAGATGCGATTCGATGGCCAGCAGCTGCGCCAGATGCTGGCCCTTGTTGTCGCCCACCCCGCGCGCATAGATGCGGCCATCGCGGATGGTGGGTTCGAATGGCGGGCTCAGCCAGGCCTCCAGCGGCTCCGGCGGCTGCACGTCGTAATGCCCGTAGAGCAGCACGGTGGGCTTCGCCGGATCGTCGCAGCGCCGGCCCAGCACCATCGGGTGGCCGGCGGTCGGCACCGCCTCGACCTCCATGCCGAGATCGGCGAGCATGCCCACCAGCATCTGCGCCACCTCGGCGATGCCCTTGTTCTGGGCGCTGATGCTGGGATGGCGGACATAGTCCAGCAGCCGCGCCAGATGGTCGGCGCGATGTGCTTCGATATGGGCGAAGACCGGCGCCAGCCCGAGCAGATCCGCGCTCATGCCCCTGCCTCCGGCCGATGAGTCAGGATCAGCGCGCCCGAGGCATGCACTTCGCCCGACCAGCCCGGCGGCACCACCGTGGTGGTGTCCAGCTGGGTCAGGATCATCGGCCCGTCGAACCGCGCCCCGGCGCCCAGCGTGGCGCGATCCACCAGCGGCGTCTCGACCGTGCCGGAGGCGAAATGCACCGGCGCATGGTCGAAGGCGGCCACACTGTCGCCCGGCGCCAGCTGCGGCAGCGCCGGCCGACGGGCGATGCCGGTGGCCTCGACCCGCAGCGTCACCAGCTCCACCGGCGCCGCCAGCGCGAAGCCGTAGAGCGCCTTGTGCCGTTCGGCGAACTGCGCTTCCGTCTCGGCCAGGGTGGCGCCCCAGCCGACCGCGATCTCGCTGCCCTGCCCCTGATAGCGCAGCAGCGCCACGCGCTCGGTCCGGCGGTCGGTCTCGGCCACCTGTTCCTGCGCGAACCAGCCCTGCGCCTGCGCCTCCAGCTCGGCCAGGATCGCCTCGGCCTGCGCCAGCACGATACGCCCGGCGCGCGGCTGGGTGCGCGAGAATTCGGCCTTGAGGTCGGCCGCCAGCAGCCCGTCGGCACAGAGCACCCCCGGCGCCGGCGCGATCATCACCTGCGAAATACCCAGCAGCTCGGCCAGGGCGCAGCCGTGCAGCGGCCCGGCGCCGCCGAAGGGCACCAGCGTGAAGTCGCGCGGATCGTGGCCGCGCTCGACCGAGACCAGCCGCACGGCGCTGACCATATGGTTGTCGGCGATGGCGAGGATGCCGCGCGCCGCCTCTTGCAGCGACAGCCCCAGCGGATCGCCGACGCGGTCGCGCACCACCGCCTCGGCGGCGGCGGTATCGAGCGCCATCTTGCCGCCCAGCAGACGCGCGGGCAGATGGCCCAGCACCACATGGGCGTCGGTGACCGTCGCCTCCTGACCGCCATGACCATAGGCGGCGGGACCCGGCCGCGCGCCGGCGCTGCGCGGACCGACCGTCAGCGTGCCCTCCGCCACCGCGGCGATCGAGCCGCCGCCGGCGCCGATGGTGACCATATCGACCATCGGCAGCGACAGCGGCCAGTTGCCCACGGCGCCGTGCTGGGTCAGCCCGATGCGGCCGTCCTTGATCAGGCAGATGTCGGCGCTGGTGCCGCCGATATCGACGGTGATCAGATTGCGGATGCCAGAGGCCTCGGCCACCGCCCGGGCGCCCACCACCCCGGCGGCCGGTCCCGACAGCGCGGTCAGCGCCGGGGCGAGCTCGATGGTGCCGGCCCCGGCGACGCCGCCGTTCGACTGCATCAGCAGCAGTGGCGCCGCGACCGCTTCCGCCGCCAGCCGTTCCTCCAGCCGCTTCACATAGGTGGTCACCCCGGGCATCACCGTGGCGTTCAGCACCGTCGTCAGCGAGCGTTCGTATTCCCGCACCACCGGAAGAACGTCGGTCGAGATGGTGACGGCGACGCCGGGCAGCGCAGCGCGCAGCATCTCGGCCACCCGCCGCTCATGCGCGGGGTTGGCGAAGGCATGCAGCAGGCAGACCGCCACCGCCTCGACCTGCATGCCGCGCAGCGCCCTTGCGGCGGCCTCGATGCTGGCCTCGTCCAGCGGCTGCATCACGGCGCCGCCGGCGGCCACCCGCTCGTCGACCTCCAGCACGCGCGAGGCCGGAACCGGCCGCACCGGCTTGATCCAGGTGTAGAGATTGGCCTTGCGCGGGATGTCCTGCCGGCCGATCGCCAGCACGTGGCGAAAGCCGCGGGTGGTGACCAGCGCGGTGCGCGCGCCCTTGTCCTCGAGGATCATGTTGGTGGCCACCGTGGTGCCATGCAGCACCTGATCCAGCGCCGGGGCGTCGCGGCCGGCCTGCGACAGTGCCAGCCGGATGCCGTTCAGAAACGCCTCGGACGGATCGCTGGGCACGCTCGGGGTCTTGGCGCGCCAGATCTGGCCGCTGGCGTGATCGAGAAGCGCCACATCGGTGAAGGTGCCGCCGATATCGACGGCGACGGCAAGGCGCTGGTCAGTTGAGGACATCGACATACTCCTGGCGATGGAAAGCGCGCACGTCGGGGCGCTTGGCCCGCAGCGCGGCGGTGGCCGCGGCATCGACCGCATCCGCTGCGATCACGACGCCGTAGTGTTGGCGGGCGGCGGCGGCGGTGACGAACCCGCCCAGAACGTCTTCGAGCACCGCATCGGCCGGGCGGTCGAACGGATGGCCATGGCCGCCGCCGCCGCCGGTCTCGATGCGCACCACATCGCCGCGGCGCAGCCGGTTGCCGTCCGACAGCGGCGGCAGCAGACGCTCGCTTGGGGTGCCGGGATTGACCACCGCGCGGCCGGAGCCGCCGGACATGCCGCCGGCGATGCCCCAGGGCGGGTTCTGCACGCTGTCGATGCGGATCGCCAGCGTCGCGTCGTCGGTCAGGATCTCGTATTCGCGCACGATGCCGCAGCCACCGCGATAGCGCCCGGCGCCGCCGCTGTCGGCCATGATGCCATAGCTTTTCAGCCGCACCGGATAGCCGAGTTCGAGGAATTCGGCCGGGTAATTCTCCTGCGCCACGAAATAGACCGCGTCGATACCGTCGGCGAAGGGCCGCGCGCCATAGCCCACGCCGATGCCGTCGACCAGCAGGAAGGACTCGACCCCGCCCTCGGGCGTCTCGTAGCTGCCACGTGTCATCGCCACCACATAGGCCGAATGCGCCGCCGGCGCGCCGCCGCCGGCAGCGTTGACCAGCCCGTTCAGCGCCGCCAGCAGCCGCATCATGGTCAGCCCGCGCATGCCCAGCGGCGCCGGGAAGCGCGGCTGCAGCAGCGAGCCCTCGCGCAGGCGCACCTCGTCGATCGCCTTGGGGCCGCCGGCGTTGCAGACCTGGCCGCTGTCGCCGCCCAGATAGTAGAGCCCCAGCGCCATGCCCGGCACGCCCGGGTTCATCAGCAGGTTGACCGGGCCCGGCGCCTGATCGTCGGTCGCGGTGGCGTCGACGATAAAGCGGTCCTCGCCATCGGCGCCCGTCTCGCGCGTCAGCGACAGCCGGATCTTGAACGGCCCGTTGCCATGGCCGTCGCAGTCGATCGCATCGGTGAAACTGTGGGTGCCATAGCCGAAGGTCTCGGCCAGCTTGCCGCGCACCAGCCGCCGGGTGCGGGCGAGCAGCTGCGCCAGCGCATCCGCCAGCACATCGGCGCCGAAGCGCTCGACGATCTCGGTCACCCGGCGGCGGCCCAGCTCGACGCTGGCCATCAGCGCGCTCATGTCGCCGACGCTCTGGTCGGGAAAGCGCGAATTGCGGTGGAAGATCGCCAGCGCCGCCTCGTTCACCCGGCCCGCCTCGACCAGCCGGGTCGGCGGCACGATGATGCCCTCCTGAAAGATCTCGGTGGCGTCGGGGCTGATCGAACCGGCGTGCAGCCCGCCGATATCGGCGAAATGCGCCCAGCTCATGACAAAGGCGCAGAGCCGGCCGTCCTGGAACACCGGCGCCAGCAGCACCTGGTCGTTGGAATGCGACACCGCCCCCTGCGAGGCGTAGCAGTCGTTGTACCAGTAGACATCGCCGTCGCGCATGGTCTCGACCGGGAAGGCGGCCAGCACCGGGGCAGTGATATCGCCGAAGATCGGCACCATCGAACCCACCGCCATCACCCCCTCGGCATCGAAGAGCGCCGTGTAGAAATCCTTTTTCTCGCGGATGAAGGCGGACATGGCGGTGCGCTCGACCAGCGCCTCCATCTCGCCCTGCGCGGCGCTGATCGCGCCGCGGATGATCTCGAGCGTCACCGCGTCGCAAAGCGGCGCCGTGGCCGCGCCCGGCGGCAGATCGGTCTGGGCTTGTGTGGTCATGAGAAGTCCTTGAGCTTCGAGAGGTCAGGAGAGGGGCGCCGCCGGGCCAGCGGCCGCGGCGCCCCCTTTCAGCCGCCCGGACGACAGCGTCGGCGCGGCGGCAAGCAGGGTACGGGTGTAATCGTGTCTGGGCGCGGCGAAGACCTCGGCCACCGGGCCGGTCTCGACCAGCCGGCCGCGATACATGATCGCGGCGCGGTCGCAGAAGTGGCGCACCACCGACAGGTCGTGGCTGATGAACAGATAGGTCAGATCGAACTCGGCCCGGATCTGATGCGCCAGCTGCAGCACGGTCTTCTGCACCGACATGTCGAGACCCGAGGTCGGCTCGTCCAGAATGACGATGCGCGGCTTCAGGATCAGCGTGCGGGCGATGCCGATGCGCCGCTGCTGCCCGCCCGAAAGCTCGTGCGGATAGCGCCGGGCAAAGGCGGCGGTCAGCCCCACCGCCTCGAGCATGCGGTCGATCAGCCGCTGGCGTTCGGCGGCGTCGGTATTGCCCTGGATGATCAGCCCCTCGTGCAGGGTGCGCCCGATGCTCCACCACGGATCGAGCGCGGCGCCCGGGTCCTGATGCACATACTGGATGTCGCGCCGCGCCCGGCGCACCTGCCGCAGCGTGCGGCCGTCGGCCTTGTGCCCGTCGATCAGAACCGCGCCCGAGCTTGGCTGGTAGAGCCCGAGGATGGTCTTGGCCAGCGTCGACTTGCCACTGCCCGACTCGCCCACGATGCCCAGGATCTCGCCGCGCCCGACGCGCAGGCTGACCCCGTCAACGGCGCGGATCGCCGGCTTGCGGCGCTGCAGCAGGCGGCGCGTCGGGTGGAACTCGGTCACCAGATCGACGCATTCCAGGATCGGGCCGGTCATGACAACGCCCCCCGGCTGGGGGCGCCGAAGTCGGCGCCGTGGCGGTCGGGATGGGCATCGACCAGCTGGCGGGTATAGTCATGCGCCGGCGCGTCGATGATCTGCCGGGTCTCGCCGGTCTCGACCACCCGGCCGGCATACATCACCGCCACCCGGTCGCAGAGCTGCGAGATGACGCCGAAATCATGGGTCACGAACAACATCGAGGTTTCGAATTCCTCCACCAGTTCCTGCAGCAGCAGCAGGATCTGCCGCTGCGTGGTGACATCGAGCGCGGTGGTCGGCTCGTCTGCCAGCAACACGCGGGGCCGCGAGGCCAGCGCGCTGGCGATCAGGATGCGTTGCCGCTGACCGCCCGAGAACTGATGCGGATAGCGGTCCAGCGCCTCTTCGGGGTCGGGCAGTTTCACCGCCCGCAGCAGATCGACCAGATGTCGGCGGAACCGCGGCCGGTCGCGGCGCGGGATCGGCCGCGGCTCCTCGCCGGGCAGGCCGTTCCAGCGCAGGATCTCCATCATCTGGGTGCCGACGCGGAACTGCGGGTTCAGCGCCAGATAGGGGTCCTGCGGGATGAAGCCGATGCCGCGGCGCAGCCCGCGCCCGGCGCGCGCCGGCCCCGGCACCAGCTGCTGGCCCTCCAGCTCGACCGAACCGCGGTCGACACTGGCCTGGCGCGGCAGGATGCCCAGGATGGTGCGGATCAGGGTGGACTTGCCGCAGCCGGATTCGCCGGCGATGCCCAGCACCTCGCCGGGGCGCAGCTCAAGATCGACGCCGTTCAGGATATGCACCGGCCCGTCATCGGTGCGCACCGACAGATGCAGGTCGCGGCAGCTCAGCAAGGCGGCGGTCATCGCGATCTCCTCAGGCGCGGGTCGACGATGTCGCGCAGCCCGTCGCCCAGCAGGTTGAAGCCCAGCACGGTGACCAGGATGGCGAGGCCGGGAAAGGCGGCGTACCACCAGCTCTTGGGCAGGAACTGCCGCGCCTCCGAGATCATCAGCCCCCATTCGGGCGACGGCGGCGTCGCGCCGATGCCCAGAAAGCCCAGCGTGGCGGCGGTCAGGATGGTGAAACCCATGCCGATGGTCGCCCGCACGATGATCGGCGCGGCGATGCTGGGCAGGATATGCAGCACGGCGATGCGCAGCGGGCTGGCGCCCATGCCCTCCAGCGCCTCGACGAACAGCGACGAGCGGACCTTGAGCGCCTCGGAATAGGCGGTGCGGGCGAAGAACGGCCAGTAGGTCAGCGCCAGCGCGATCATCGCGCTTTCGATCCCCCGCGACAGGATCTGCGATACCGCCAGCGCCAGCACCAGCTGCGGCACCGCCAGGAAGATGTCGGTCATCCGCATCGCCAGCGCCGAGCCCCAGCCACGGCTGTAGCCGGCATAGAGCCCGAGCGAGACGCCGATCACCAGAGACAGGCCGACGACGCTCAGCGCGATGGCCAGCGCGCTGCGGGTACCGAGGATCACGCGCGAGAAGATGTCGCGGCCCAGCGCGTCGGTGCCGAACCAATGGGCGGCGCTGGGGGGCTGCAGCCGTTGCAGGATATTGGCCTTGTAGATCTGATCGGGCAGCGGCGCGATCTGCCAGGCGAAGATCGCCACCAGCACGACGATCAGGATGATGGCGAAGCCCAGCAGGGCCGGAATGTCGCGCAGCAGTTTCTTGACGATGGGCATGGGGTCACATGTCCTTGGCAATGCGGGGGTCGATCAGCACGTGCAGCAGATCGACGAGGATGTTCACGACGGCGTAGATCGCCCCCACCACCAGCGTCACCGCCAGGATGGCCTTGTAATCGGCGGTCAGGATCGCGCCGACCAGGTAGGAGCCGAGCCCCGGCCAGTCGAAGATCGCCTCGACCACCACCGAGCCCGAGATCAGCCCGCCGAACAGCAGGCCGATCTGGTTGATCGGCGAGACCAGCGAATTGCGCAGCGCGTAGGGAAAGACGATGCGCCGGAACGGAAAGCCCACGGCGCGCTCGTAGGTGACGAAATCGTGCTGCAACGTCTCCAGCAGGGCCGAGCGGGTGAAGCGCGCGATGGTGGCGAGCCCGCCGAAGGCCAGGGTGACGGCGGGCAGCATCAGATGCGCCAGCGACGACAGCAGCGCGGCACCGTCGAGGCTCAGCAGGGAATCGACGACATAGAGGCCGGTGATGCTGTCGGGCGCCTCCATCCCGGTGGCCAGCCGGCCGCGCAGCGGCAGCCAGCCCAGCTGCATGGCGAAGGTCATCTGCAACATGATGGCGAACCAGAAGGAGGCCACCGCCAGCCCGCCCACGGTGAAGATGCGGATCAGGTGGTCGACCCAGCTGTTGTGACGCACCGCCGCCAGCGTGCCCAGCAAGATGCCCCCCACCGCGGCCATGCTCAGCGCGGTGAGCGTCAGCTCCAGCGTCGCCGGCAGCCGCAGCAGGATGTCGTCCAGGATCGGACGGTTGGAATAGAGCGAGACCCCGAAATCGCCGTGCAGCACCTGGCCCAGATAGGACCAGAACTGCACCAGCACCGGCTCGTCGAACCCGTAGAGCGCGCGGATCTCGGCGATCTGCTCGGCGCTGGCGTTTTCGCCCGCCAGCGCCGCCGCCGGATCCGAGGGCACGATCCGCATCATCACGAAGGTCAGCAACAGCAGTCCGAAGAGCACGGGAATGATGAAGATCACGCGCCGGATCAGAAAGTTGATCATGGGGTCTCGCTCCGTTCCGGTCAGTCTGCGAGCGACATCCAGCGGACCTCGCCACCGGAGCCGACCGGCGAGAACTTGTAGCCCTCGACCTTGTCAGAGAGGCCGCGCAGCTGGATCGTGTTGTAGATCCACAGGTCGACGGCATCGCCCACCACGATGCGGCTGGCATCCTCGTAAAGCGCCTTGCGCTTGGCGGTGTCGGTCTCGCTCCGCGCGGCGCCCAGCAGCGTGTCCAGTTCCGGGTTGCTGTACCAAGACGAGGCCTTCCACGAGCCGGCGAACTGGCTGTCGTACATCTGGCCGATCCAGTTCTCGGGATCGACGAAATAGGTCGAGACCCAGTGGATCCACATGTCCGGCGTGGTTTCCGGCGTGCGGGTCGAGGCGGTCAGTGTCGGCCAGGTCGAGGGCACGATCTCGATGTTCAGCCCGATCGAGGCGGCATCGGCCTGCAGCAGCTGCGCCAACTGGTTGGTCTGCTCCAGCTCGGACTGGGTGTGGATCTCCAGCTTGCGGTCGATCGGGGCGCCCTCGGCGCGGGCCAGGTCGCAATATTCCTTCGCCTTGTCCAGATCGTAGCTGTAGCCCTCGAGATCCTCGGGCGCACCCCAGAGGGTTTTCGGGATCGGCCCGGCGTTGCGCACCGCATAGCCCTGCAGCAGCACGTCGATGAACCCGTCGTAGTTCAGCGTATGGCTGACGCATTTGCGGAAGTTGGCATTGTCGAAGGGCGGCTTGCGGTTGTTCATCCGCACCACCATGACGCGCATGGATTCATCCTTGGCCACATGCACGCCGGCGGCGGCCTCGACCCGCTCCACC
>JBFXGQ010000004.1:0-32637 GCA_050177915.1 Pseudodonghicola sp.
CCACCGAGGGCGGCGTCACCTCGGTCGCCCAGCGGGCCACCACGCTGGAGGCCCGCGCCGACAGTCTGGAGACCGGCCTCAGCGGCACCACCACCGCCCTCGACGCCCTGACCACCCGGGTCACCGCCAACGAGAGCGGCATCACCTCGGTCTCCCAGCGGGCCACCACGCTGGAGGCCCGCGCCGACAGTCTGGAGACCGGCCTCAGCGGCACCACCACCGCCCTCGACACGCTGACCACCCGGGTCACCACCGCCGAGAGCGGCGTCACCTCGGTCGCCCAGCGGGCCACCACGCTGGAAGCCCGGGCCGACAGCCTGGAGACCGGCCTGAGCGGCACCACCACCGCGCTTGACACGCTGACCACCCGGGTCACCACCGCCGAGAGCGGCATCACCTCGGTCGCCCAGAGGGCCAGCACGCTAGAAGCCCGGGCCGACAACCTGGAGACCGGCCTCAGCGGCACTACCGACGCGCTTGACACGCTGACCACCCGGGTCACCACCGCCGAGGGCGGCATCACCTCGGTCGCCCAGAGGGCCAGCACGCTGGAAGCCCGGGCCGACAGCCTGGAGACCGGCCTCAGCGGCACCGCCGACGCGCTTGACGCAGTCGGGGCACGCGTGACAGCTACCGAGGACAGCATTGAGGTCATCGCCGGCCGCGCGGAGGTGCTGGAGGCGGCAATCGGCGGTCAGCAGGTGCTGCCGAATGGGGATTTCGCGGCGGGCGACCTGCGTGGGTGGAAATACGTCCCCGCAGGCTGGGAGGTGATCCAGCGCGGCAGCACCGCAGCTGCGGCCGTGGTCAACGCCCCCCGGCTTTTTGTGCTCTCGATCGACGAGGATGTCGCGCATAGCCAGGCACAGGCAGTCGGCGGTATCTCCGTGAAGCCTGGCGAGAAATTCACGGTGTCGCTCTGGGGCGCCACCCGCGCGTCGGGCACCGCGGTGGCCGCCGTTCGCTTCGCCTGGATCTCGGCCGCGGGAGAGCCGCTCGGCACGATCACGACCACCAATTTTACCTTTAGCGACGCGACATGGCAGCAGGTCAGCCTCAATCCGGTCCTGGTGCCTGACGGCGCAGCAAGCGTCGACATCAAGGTCAGGCGCGATGGTGGCGGCTATGGGAAGCTCTATCTCGCCTCGGTGCGGGTGGAGCGGATCGCCGCGGCCACCGCCGATGCGCTCGCCAGAGTCGAGACGATCGAGGGCACCTATGTCGATGCCGACGGGGCCGTGGCCGCGGTGGAGCAGACGATCAGCGCGGATTATGAGACGCTGGAGGCGATGGCGCAGGCCACCAGCTTCGCGAAGGCGACCGCGGACGGGATTTCAGCCGGCTTCGTCTGGCGCCTAAATGGCGAAAATCTGATCGAGCTAGTCAGCGTGACCGAGGGCACCGACGGGCCTGTCTCGACCTACAAGATCGCCGCAGATTACGTGAAGATCACGGGGCTGACCCAAATCGATACCGCCGTGATCACTGAGCTGGCGGCGGATGAGGCATTCCTGGATCACCTGGTGGTGACCCGCGGTGAAATCGTCGATGTGCTGCAATCCGACAACTTCGTGGCAGGGGAGCAGGGGCTGAAGCTGGATTTTGCGACCGGCAATGTCGAGCTGAACCATTTGCGCGTACGTGGCGACATGATCATCGACGGCGAGGTGACGACGGACAAACTGGGCGCCGGCGCGGTGTCAAATCAGGAATACGTCTTCGCCGAGAGCTATGCTGGTCCTGTCGAGATCTCTTTGGATCGGGCGGTCGGCGTGGACACACGTCTCGATGTCTCTCTCTACATGATGGACCAGGGGGGGCTGCTCCTGGTGAGCCTCATGATCGAGCGGAAAATCGGGACCGGATCTTGGATAGAGATCCATAGCCGCCCACTCGGATGCTCACCAGACGGCTCCACTATTTCCTTCGCTTTCGTCGACACCAATGTGGCCGGCGGCCTCACGCAGTATCGCATCAGCCTACTGTTCAATGGCTACCCTTTTCCGGACGGTCAGACGGTACCGGGCATCGGGTATTTCGGCATCTTCGCAACACAACTGAAGAGGTAAATCATGGCCTGGTACGGAAAAAATGCAGGCACCGTCAGCGTCACAAATGGCAGCACCGCAGTCATCGGCACCGGCACAGCCTTCATCGCCAACTGCAAAGTCGGCGACGAATTCAAGCTGGAAGGGGGTATGCGCGGCTACGAGATCATTGCGCGGTCGAGCGATACCGTGCTGACGATCGACCCGCCCTATCTCGATGCGTCCGAGAGCGGAAAGGCCTACAGGATCGTGCCCACGAGGGGCGGCCCCGTAAGTGCGGCGTTCGAGACGGTGCAGTCCATTCTGAGCCAGTGGAACACCTATCTCAGCGGCGTGCTGAGCGGCCTTTTCCCGGCCGGCACCGCTGGCAGCCCCTCGATCGCCAGACAGGGGGACACCAACACCGGCTTCTACTGGCCCGCGGCCGACCAGATCGCTGCGGCCACCAATGGCATCCGGCGGTGGCTGCTCTCCGCGACGGCAATGCAGGTCGATGTGCCGATCACCGGCACCGCGGTGCAGCAGTCAAAAATGGATGTCACCGCAGGCCGGCTGCTGACCGCTGGGGCCTACGGCTGGGGCATCCCCGCGCCCGAAGTGCTCGATGACATGGATCGCCACGATCTGTCGAATGCGGTCTACAAGGTGGACAATAACGTGACCGTGGGCACATTTCCGGCAGAGGTAAGCTCCTCCGCAGTGTTGCTCGTGATGCGCCCTGCGTACAATCAGACGACGCAGATGTACTGCACCCCGAATGGGGGTGGCGTCTATATCCGTAGCTCCTACTCCACCACCTCGTGGGGTCCATGGCGCCGGCTCGATGCAGTGTACGGCAGCGGCCCGAATGGCGCCTATGCCAGGTATCCAGACGGCACTTTGATTTGCTGGGGGGCGGTTGTGACATCAGCAAGCGCCGAGGCGCCGGTGGTATTTCCTGCCGCCTTCGCCAGCACGACAAATCTCAGGGTATCGCTCGGCGTCTATTCGGGCGCCCCGTCATCGCTCGCACCCAGGATCACCGCTAGGACGACCACTGGTATGTCGGTCTCGTGCTTCTACAGCACGGATACGCGCGTCGCGACGAACGTCGAATACATCGCTATCGGTCGCTGGATCTAAGGAGGATCACCATGAAAATCACCTTGTCGCTCTTCGCCATGCCCGGCCATCCCGAAGCCCAGATCTCCATCGCCGGCGATGCGATCACCGTGGACGGTGTGACCTACGACCTGTCGTCGGTGCCCGAGGGCGGTGAAGCTTCGCCGGATGGCGAGCACCCCTTTGTCGGGACGATCACCCGCTCGGACGGGGAAATCGTCTGCACCGTGCGATGCCTCTACGACGACATGACTGCGGAGCTGCACCAGCCCGCCGACCCCGCGCACTGGACCGTCACGGTCGCATCCGGCCCCGTCGTCCTGCCCATCATCCGCAAAGAGGAGCCCGAAGTATGACCTTCACACTCGCTATCAAGACCGCTCAGGATCTGGCTGCCGAGGCCGCAGAGCAGGCCGCTGGCGCCGTGGTGACTGCCATCGACGCCCATGTCGAGGAGGTGGCCCGCGCCCGTGGCTACAACAGCGCGGCGACCCTATCCGGCTACGCTACCAGCACCGTCCCCAGCTGGGCCGCTGAGGCGCAGGCATTCGTCGCCTGGCGGGATGCTGTGTGGACCATGGTGCATGCGGTGCAGGCCGACGTGCAGGCTGGTAATGCGCCCATGCCGACGCCTGCCGAGGCGGTCGCTGCCCTTCCAGCGATCCAGTGGCCCGTCTGATGTGCATCACGATGTGGGCGACCGACGAGGATACCATTCTGGACAACAATGGGCATGTGCTGCGCCACCTGCGGGTGGACGGCGTGCTGCTCGCGACATGCCCACAGTAGACGAGGAACTTGATGACCATGACCGAAGCGAAGCTTTTTGAAATGCTCGGCCGAGCCCATGCGCAGACGTCCCTGCTGAACGAGGCGCTGATCAAGGCGCAGCAGCGGATCGCCGAACTGGAGGCGCGCGCCGCGGATGATGCGGTGGCAGATAGCGGACAGGCAAAGCACTGATCAATGGCGATCACCACCCCATGCAGCACCCGCAAACGTATGCGGGTGCTGCATATCAAGCAAGGTGAGCAATCTGGCTGTGATCCTCATAACATATTGAAAATAAATAACTTTGAACCATTGCGGCCGAGAGTTCCGAGAAAACCGGTAAATTTCGCACTGGAAGCCGCCATGGATGCCACTGAAATTCATATTAAGCCTTTGATTTTGCGTAACTTTGAACAGACGCCTAGATTCCGCGCACGAGTTCCAAGTTACGATGATCTCATGGGCGACGACTTCGGTTGGAAATGATGCCAAAATCCCTTGTAAACAGGCGTTACACGCCATTTTAGCTCGCCGAACATAGTGGCGCTCCAAGCTGCTAGAACGCGGCCTGTACCCGTCTTTTTTGTCGTCTTGGCATTTCGGTCTGAGGTCGATGTCCAGTGAAGCCGAAAGGGCTATCTCTCCTCTTCCTGCCGCCAAATCCCTTTGTTTTCAGGCTTATGACGTCTTGCGACACCTAGCGACGGCTAGCGACGGATAATGCAGACCGATCCCTCAGAGATCCCCATGTTTTTGTCGGGTTACACGGCGGGTGGCTTCCCACTTCGCCGGGCGGCATCGCGGAGGCTTGTGGCGCCGGGGCGGGTGAAGTCCTCTCCAATCCTCGACTGCCGGACGGCAGAGCAGCCCGGGGGCAGGTCAATCGCTACCCGAATGATACCCAAGCGTTCCGACGTCGAACGCTGACACAGTTTGCGCGTGTGTAACTTCTTGATATTTCTGATTTAATGGTGCCCGGGGGCGGAATCGAACCACCGACACGAGGATTTTCAATCCACTGCTCTACCCCTGAGCTACCCGGGCACGGGAAAGGCGTTTGCCTTTGGGTGGGGGCCTTCTATGCGTTGGGGGTGCGGCTGTCCAGAGGCATTTTCATCTTCTTGACACTAATGTTGCCACTTGTTGGCGGTGCCGGCCTGTTCTTCTGCGATTTCAATGTCTTCCGGCTCTTCCGAGGGGATCGAATAGCTGCCCGTCAGCCAGTTTCCAAGGTCGATGTCGGCGCAGCGCTTGGAGCAGAAGGGGCGATATTTCGGGTCGGTTTTCGCCTTGCAGATCGGGCAGCTCATGTCAGCGTCTCGGTCAGCGGTGTGCGGCCGCGTTTGCGCTGCAGCTCGTAATGCCCCAGCGGGGTCCAGCCGGCCAGAACGGTTTCCTCGGTGTCCTGCCTGAAGGCGGCGCGCAGCACCGATTCGAAGGTCTGGCGGTCCTTCTTCGGCATCGGCGCGACATCCAGCGTGATCTGGCCGCCGAGGCCGCGCAGCCGCAGCTGGCGCGGCAGTTCGCGGGCGGCGGCGATATTCGCCTTGAGCCCGGCGGCGAGCGAGCCGTCGGAGCCGGTGTTCACATCGACGGCGATCAGCGCGCGGGTGGGCTCCACGAAGATGAAGCCGCCGCCGGGCAGGGCAGTGCGCGGGCTGCGCAGCCCCTCCAGCGCGTCGAGCACGCCGTGGCGGCCGAAACCGCCGGCGTCGGTCTCGACCTGGGCCGGTTCCGACCAGTCGCGCCAGGCCAGCAGATGCGGCCCGTCGCCTTCGGTCAGTTTCTCGGCCGGGCCGGTGGCATCGGCCAGCACCGCATCGGCCAGCGCCAGCATGGTGTCGACATCCTCGGCGATGTCATCTTCGTCGGCGCCCTCGCAGGCCGAGCGCAGGATGATGCCATGGGCGCTCGTCTCGGCCAGGTCGGTGCCGGCGGCGGCAAGGATGCGGATGCGTTCCTCGTCGTCATGGATCCGGCGCGACAGGTTCACCCCGGGCGCCTCGGGGGTGACGATGGCATAGCGGCTCTTGAACAGGAGCTTCTGGGTGACCGGGATCGCCTTGCCGGGTTCGGCATAGCCGGTGACCTGCACCAGCAGCGCCTGGCCGGGGGCGATGCCCTTGACCTGCCGCAGATAGGCGGTGCCGTCGGGGGTATCCAGGAACAGCCCGCCCTGGCCCTTCATCGGCCGCTGGGCGATGGCGCGATAGATGGCGCCGGGGCGGGGGGCGTCGCTGTCGATCAGCAGATCCTCCAGCCGGCCGTCGACCAGCAGTGCCGCCGCCTCGCGATCCCCGATATGGTCCAATACGATCTGCCGGCCCTTCATGCCGTCACCTCTCGATAAAGCGGATAGCCCGCCGCCTGCAAAAGTGCCGCCGTTTCGGCCAGCGGCAGGCCCACGATGCCGGTGAACGAGCCTTCGATCCAGGGGATGAAGGCGCCCGCCATGCCCTGGATGCCATAGCCGCCGGCCTTGCCCTGCCAGTCGCCGCTGGCGACATAGGCGGCGATCTCGCGTTCGGTGAGCCGTTTCATCCGCACCGAGCTGACCACGTCACGCTGCCACAGCCGGTCGCCGCGGCGGATGGCGATGGCGGTGATCACCCGGTGTCGGCGGCCCGACAGCGCGCGCAGGAAACCGGCGGCCTCGTCCGCGTCGGCGGGTTTGCCCAGGATGCGCCGCCCCAGCGCCACGGTGGTATCGGCGCAGAGCACGATATCCTCGGGCCCGGCGGCGACCGCCTGCGCCTTTTCCCGCGCGATGCGCTGGCAATAGGGGCGCGGCAGTTCGTCCCGCTGCGGGTCTTCGTCGATGTCGGGGGGGCGGATCTCGTCCGGGATCACATGGATCTGCGCAAGCAGATCGCGCCGGCGCGGGCTGCCGGAGCCCAGGATCAGTTTCATCTCATGGGCCCTCGGACAGATGGTGCCACGCCAAGGGCGCGTGGTTACTTGAACCGGTAGTTGATCCGACCCTTGGTCAGATCGTAGGGGGTCATTTCGACCTGCACCTTGTCGCCAGCCAGAACGCGAATGCGGTTCTTGCGCATCTTGCCTGCCGTATGTGCGATGATCTCATGGCCGTTTTCAAGCTCGACCCGGAACGTCGCATTGGGCAGGAGTTCCTTCACGACACCGGGAAATTCGAGCGTATCTTCCTTGGCCATGTTGTCTCCATGTCTGAGTAATCCGCCAGGGTGCGGAACGTGCGCTTAGATGATCCCTTTTGCCCTGTATTTCAAGGCTGCAATGCCGCTTTGCGGCGAAATGTGACCGAATCGGCGCGGCAAACCGGTTTGCACAGAGCTCAGAGCGCGCGAATCCAGACCTGCAGCGGGTGGCGCGACTCACTTTGCCGGTCGACGTCCTTCCAGCCGAACCAGGCCACGGCGCCGGGCAGTTTCTCATAGCCGCGGGCGCGCCAGAAGGGATCGAGCGGGCGATAGTCGGCCGGCCGCAACGGGTGATCCTCGGGGCGCTGCACGGCGCAGAAGGCGCTGTAGCCGAAGCCCAGCCGGCGGGCGTGCGCCTCGCGCGCGTCGAAGAACCGATGGCCGATGCCGCGCCCGCGATAGGCCGGCAGCAGCACCGATTCCGCGCAATAGAACACCTGATCCAGCGCGTAGCCGGTGCCGGCTAAGGCCTCGGCGAAATCGTCGGCGTGATCGGCCAGCGGCGTGCCGGTCGCGGCGCCCACCAGCCTGTCGCCGTCGAAGGCGCCGACCAGGATGGCGCTCGCGCTGTCGCGGTAGGATTGCAGATAGCGCCGCTCGTAGCGGCGGTCGCCGTCATAGAGATAGGGCCAGTCGCGGAACACGGCGATGCGCAGATCCGCCACCGCGTCGAGCGCGGCGTCGAGATCCGCGCCGGTCAGCACCCGGGTCGAGATCATTTGACCTGCCGGATCCAGTCGGCGAGGTTGTAATATGTGGTCACCCGGGCGATCTTGCCGTCCTTCAGATCGAAGAACGACCCGCCCGGCAGCCGATAGCTCTGGCCGCGCGCCGCCGGCAGCCCGTCGTCGGTTTCCAGATAGGTGCCGTTGACGATGAATTCCGCCGCCGCGCGGCTGCCGCCCTCGGCCTCGAAGATCACCATATCGGTCAGCTCTTCGCGGTAGCAGCGGCTCATATGGGCGCAGAATTCGGCGAATTTCTCCTTGCCCGTGCGGATCTGCCCCTCGTTGACGTGATGGGCCACGTCGTCGGACAGGCAGTCCAGCATGCCGGGCACGTCGCCAGCGTTGAAGGCATCGAAGTAGCGTTTGACCGTCGCGTTCATTGGACCTCCGTCGGTTCGCCCCATTTTTCCTTGAGCCGGGCGATGATCTGATCGCGCGCCTGCCGATAGGCGGCCAGCTTTTCTTCCCGCGTCTCGCCCATCCCGGTGGGGTCCAGAATCGGCCAGAATTCCACCGTCATGTGAAAGAACCGGGTCAGCTGCAACGCCCGGCTCTGGCTGGCGGGCGACAGCGCGATCACCAGATCGAAGGAGCTCAGGTCGTCGCCCGCCGCCATCATCTCGTCGAACGAGCGCGAGCGGTGGCGCGACAGCTCCACGTCCATTTCCTGACAGACCGCGATGGCGAAGCCGTCGATCTCAAGATCGCTCTCCACGCCCACCGACTGCACATAGGTGGACATGCCATAGAACTTCTTCATGATCCCCTCGGCCATCGGCGACCGGCAGGCATTATGATCGCAGCAGAAAAGAACCGACTGCGGCAGTGGATCCACGGATCATCCCCCGAAATGCAGCACGCAGATCAGGGTGAAGAGGCGGCGTGCGGTGTCCTCGTCAACCTCGGCCTTGCCGGAAAGCCGTTCCTGCAGCACGCGGCTGCCCTCGTTGTGGATGCCGCGCCGGGCCATGTCGATGGTCTCGATCTGGCTGGGCGGCATGGTCTTCACAGCGTTGTAGTAGGATTCGCAGATCTGGAAGTAGTCCTTGACCACCTGCCGGAACGGCCCCAGCGACAGATGGAACTCCGCCGCCTTCTGACCGTCCTCGGTCTCGATGTCGAACACCAGCCGCTTGTCGCGGATCGACAGCATGACGCGATAGGGTCCCTCGGGCACCAGCCGGTCGTCGCGCTTGGGCAGGGTGAAGCTGTTCTGTTCCAGCAGGTCGAACATGGCGACCTTGCGTTCCTGTTCGATCTCGGGCGTCGGCGGCGGCAGGCCGGCATCGTCCAGCGCGATATCCACGATATGAGACATGGGCAGACTACCTGTTCAGTTGATCCAGACGCGCGCGGACCGACAGCCCGTGCGCCTCGAGGCTTTCCGATTGTGCCAGACGCTCGGCGGTGGGGCCGATGGCGCGCAGCGCTTCGGGGGTCATCTTGGCCAGCGTGGTGCGTTTGAGGAAGTCCAACACGCTCAGGCCCGAGGAAAACCGGGCGGAACGTGCCGTCGGAAGCACATGGTTCGGGCCGCCGACGTAATCGCCGATCGCTTCCGGCGTGAACTGGCCCAGGAAGATGGCGCCGGCGTGGATGCAATGCTCGGAGAGCGCCTCGGGCTCGGCAACGCAGAGCTCCAGGTGCTCCGGCGCGATGCGGTTCGACAGCGCGGCGGCCTCGGTCAGATCGCGCACGGTGATCACCGCGCCGAAATCGCGCCAGCTTTCGCCGGCGATGGCGCGGCGTTCCAGTGTTTCCAGCCGCTTGTCGACGGCGGCGGCGACGGCGCGGCCGAAGTCGGCGTCATCGGTGATCAGGATCGCCTGGGCGCTGGCGTCATGCTCCGCCTGGCTCATCAGGTCGAGCGCGATCCAGTCGGGGTTGTTGTCCTTGTCGGCGATCACCAGGATCTCGGATGGGCCGGCGATCATGTCGATGCCCACCTTGCCGAAGACCCGGCGCTTGGCGGCGGCGACAAAGGCGTTGCCGGGGCCGGTGATCTTGTCGACCGGCGGGATGGTGGCGGTGCCATAGGCCAGCGCGGCGATCGCCTGCGCCCCGCCGACGCGATAGATCTCGTCCACCCCGGCGATCTGGGCCGCCAGCAGCACCAGCGGATTGACCGCGCCATCGGGCGTCGGCACTACGATCGCCAGCCGCTCCACCCCGGCGACCTTGGCGGGGATCGCGTTCATCAGCACCGAGGAGGGGTAGGAGGCCAGCCCGCCCGGCACATAGAGGCCGGCGGCCGAGACCGCGGTCCAGCGCCAGCCCAGCGTGGCGCCGTCTGGGTCGGTCCAGGTCTGGCTGGGCGGCATCTGGCGGACGTGATAGGCGCGGATGCGCTCGGCGGCTAGTTCCAGCGCGGCGCGGTCGGCAGGGGCGACCTGCGCCACCGCGGCGGCGATCTCCTCGCGGCCGAAGGCCAGCGTCTCGGGGGTCAGCTGCAGCCGGTCGAACTTCGCCGTCAGCTCGATCACCGCGGCATCGCCGCGGGCGCGCACATCGGCGATGATGGCGGCGACGGTGTCGTCCACATCGGGGCTGTCCTCGCGCTTGGCGGCCAGAAGGGCGGCGAAGGCGGTTTCGAAATCGGCGTCTTGGGTGTCGAGGAACTGGGGCATCTGGGTCTCCGGCGGATGGTCCCCCATACAATCGTGCGCCCGGGGTCTCAAGGGTTGAGGCGTTTCTCCATCGGATAGCCGACGATCCAGCGCCCCGAACGGCCCGGTCCCGTGGCCTGCCAGCCGTGTTTCAGGTAGAACTCCCGCGCCGTCACGGTGGCGGTCAGCCGGGCGGTCTCAACGCCCGCCTGCGCCAGCTCCGCCTCCATCGCCGCCAGCAGCGCGGCAGAGAGGCCGCGGCCGCGACAGGCCGGATCGACGTAATTCAGAGTGATCTTGCCCTCCGCCCCGTCGATGGCGCCGACGGCGACAACCCGCCCGTTCAGCTCCGCCACCCGGATACCGCCGGCGGCGATCATCTGCGCCACGCTCTCGGGGGTCTTGTTGGCGATCCAGCTGGCGATCTCGCCGGGGTCGTCATGGTGATCGGCGCCGCAAAGCTCGGTGATCGAGGCGATCAGCACGCGCGAGGCCGCCGCGGCATCGTCCATCCGTGCGGGCCGGATCTGCGGCGTGCTCATTCCGGATGCGTCGGCACCTGCCCCGAGATGGCGCGATAGGGGCGGGTCACGTCCTTCAGCGTCACCCCCAGCGCCTCGACCTGCAACCGGATCGCGCCGTCGCCGGCCAGCGTCAGCAGCACATGGCCGGCGCCGTCCTCGCCCGGTTCGAAATCGACCGACAGCAGCGACAGGATGGTGTCGGCGTCGCGGTGCGGCACGCCCTGGCTGGCCACTGCCAGCACCTCCTCCACCACCAGCAGTGCGCGCACCCGTTCGGCGCCGTGGCGGTCGCGGCGCTGATCCTCCCAGCGGAAGCGGTTCAGCAGCACCGCAAAGCGGCGCGCGGCGGGCTGCCAGCTCATCTCGCTGGCCGGAAACACCGCATCCTGCACCAGCGCCGCGATCACCTTCAGGTCCTCGGCGTCGAAGGCCCCCAGGTTCAGCGGCGCCTCGCCGCCTTCCTCAAAACGCGCGTCCTCGGTCATTGGCCCCTGATCCGTTCGATTTTCGCGCCCACCGCCTGCAGCTTGGTTTCGACATGCTCGTAGCCGCGATCCAGATGATACACCCGGCTGACGATGGTTTCCCCCTCGGCGGCGAGACCGGCGAGGATCAGCGACACCGAGGCGCGCAGGTCGGTCGCCATCACCGGGGCGCCCTTCAGCCGGTCGACGCCGGTGACGGTGGCGGTGCCACCCTGCACGTCGATCTTCGCCCCCATCCGCATCAGCTCGGGCGCATGCATGAAGCGGTTCTCGAAGATCCGTTCCTCCAGCACGCTTGTGCCCTGCGCGGTGGTCAGCAGCGCCATCATCTGCGCCTGCAGATCGGTGGGAAAGCCGGGGAAGGGCTCGGTGACCACATCCACCGCCGAAATCCGCCCGTTCCTGCGCGCGACCTTCAGCCCCTTTTCGGTCTGCTCGACCGAGACGCCGGCGGCGTCGAGCTTCTCGCAGAAGGCGCCGACCAGATCGAGCCGGCCGCCCAGCAGCTCGACCTCGCCGCCGGCGATGGCGGGCGCCAGCATATAGGTGCCCAGCTCGATCCGGTCGGCGACCACCGGATGGGTGGCGCCATGCAGCCGGTCGACCCCCTGGATGGTGATCTCCGGGGTGCCGTCGCCTTCGATCTGGGCGCCCATCTTGCGCAGGCAGCTGGCCAGATCGACGATCTCGGGCTCGCGCGCGGCGTTCTTCAGCACCGTGGTGCCCTTGGCCAGCGTCGCCGCCATCATCACGTTCTCGGTGGCGCCGACCGAGGCGAAGGAGAATTCGATCGCCGCGCCCTTCAGCCCGTTCGGCGCCTTGGCGTGCAGATAGCCGTCGCGCAGCTCGATCTCCGCCCCCAGCGCCTCCAGCCCGAAGATATGCAGATCCATCGGCCGCGCGCCGATGGCGCAGCCGCCGGGCAGCGACACCACCGCATGGCCCTGCCGCGCCAGCATCGGCCCCAGCACCAGGTTCGAGGCGCGCATCTTGCGCACGATGTCATAGTCGGCGACGTGGTTGTTCAGATCGTGGCTGGACATCGCCAGCACCTGACCGTTCTGCAGGCTGGTGACCTCGGCCCCCAGCGATTGCAGAAGCGCGGTCATGGTGCGGATATCGCTCAGCCGCGGGGCATTGGTCAGCGTCAGCGGCTCGTCGCTCAGCAGCGTCGCCGGCATCAGCGTCAGACAGGCGTTCTTGGCGCCCGCAATCGGGATCTGGCCGCTGAGCGGCCCGTTCCCAGTGACCAGAATTGAATCCATCTGCTCCTACCCCTCGCGGTTGCCTGTTTGCGTGCCTGTTGCGGCCTCATCCCCGGTGCTGGCCCCAGTCATGGTCCCGGTGCTGGTCTGTTCTGCCGTCCCGGCTGTCGCGCGGGCGCGCGCCTGCGCCTTGCGCCGGGCCATATTGGCCTTGAGTGCCGCCTTGAGCCGGTCCTGCCGGTCGTCCGCCGGTTTGGTCTTGTTGTCCGGATTTTTCGATCTGGGTGCCATGGCCCATCTCTACAGGAGCGTCGGGGCCTGGTCCAGATTGCGCGGCGACCGGGCAGGCCGGCGCCGGCGCGGGGGGAATTGATGCAAATCAAGGATTAGTTTCGGGCCTGTGGTCTCCTGCAGCGGCACAAGCGCGGCGGCGAGGAGGCGCGTCGGCCGATTCGATATCGGCAGCGACGCGATGGCGATCCGCCCGGCCATCATGAGGAGACACCGATGCCCGTCAGCACTTTCACCACCGACCTGGAAGGGTGGACCGCCACCAATTCAACGCAAACCTTCGACGTGAGCGAGGGCGACCCGGCCGGCAGCCTGCGCGGCACTGAGGGTGGCTCGGGCGTCTGGTACTTCGCCGCCCCCGACGCCTTTCTGGGCGACATGTCGGCCTATTACGGCGGTTCGATCAACTTCGAGATGAAGCAGGATATCGCCACCAGCCAGTTCGACGACGTCGACATCATCCTGACCGGCGCCGGGCTGAAGCTGGTGCTGGACATGGGCAACAACCCGGGCACCGACTGGACCTCCTATTCGGTCAATCTGGCGCTGGGCGGTGGTTGGCGGCTCAGCACGCTGGACGGATCGGTGGCGAGCGAGGCGCAGATCCGCTCGGTGCTGGAGAATGTCGAAACCTTCTGGGTGCGGGGCGAGTTCGTCGAGGGCACCACCGGGGACGCCAGCAATCTGGACAATTTCGCGGTGACCACCCAGCCGGCGACGCCGCCCGAATACGTGGGGGTCCGCATCGATTCGACCTTCGACACCGGGATCGACGGCTGGTCCTTCGTCGCCGACGTCAAGGAATTCGACTGGGTCGCCACCGGCGGCAACCCGGGCGGCTATATCGAGGCGGTCGACTACGCCTATGGCGATGTGTGGTACTTCGTGGCGCCCGAGAAGTTTCTGGGCGACAAATCGGCCTATGCCGGCGGCGATCTGCAGTTCGATCTGAAGCAATCCTCGCTCAGCAGCCAGTTCGACGACGAGGATGTGGTGATCACCGGCGGCGGCAAGACCATCGTGCTCAATACCGTCAACAACCCCGGGCTGGACTGGACGCATTACGCGGTGACGCTGGACACCGATACCGACTGGCGGCTCAACTCGGTCAGCGGCGCGGTCGCCAGCCAGGCCGATATCGACACGGTGCTGTCCGATGTGACCAGCCTGTGGATCCGCGGCGAATATGTCAGCGGCAGCGATACCGGCGGGCTCGACAATGTGGTGCTGACGCCGGATGTCGCGCCGGTGCGGGTGCTGTCCGACACCACGCTGGGCCTGCTGCTGTCGAACCACGACACGCTGGAGGAGGCGCTGGCGGTCACCGAGGATGGCAATGTGGTGCAGATCAACCGGCTGACGGCGGTCACGCTGCCAAGCTACACGGTCACCGACAACGGGCTGACCGTGGTGTCGAACCGCGCCATCGACGCGGTGCTCCGCCTCGATGGGGTCAACAGCCTGACCCTGTCGGGCGACAACGATCTGGATGTCGTCGGCAACGTGCTGGTCAATACGCTGGTCGGCTCGGACGGCAACAACACGCTCAGGGGGTTCGGCGGGCGCGACACGTTGATCGGCGGCGAGGGTCGCGATCTTCTGCGCGGCGGCAACATGGGCGATCAGCTGCTGGGCGAGGTCGGCAACGACAGGCTGCTGGGCGAGAACGGCAATGACACGCTGCGGGGCGGCGTCGGTCGCGACGTGCTCGACGGCGGCAACGGCAACGACAGGCTGTACGGCGGCCTCGGTGCCGATACCTTCCGCTTTGCCGACGGATTCGGCGTCGACAAGATCTTCGGCTTCGCTGCGCTGAACGATCTCGAAAAGATCGACCTGTCGGCGGTGACCGAGATCACCGATTTCACCGATCTGGTCGACAACCACATGTCTCAGGTCGGGCTCGACGTGGTGATCGACGCCACCGGCGGCAATGTCATCACGCTGGTGGGGACCCAGATCGGCGATCTGGACGCCCTGGATTTCCTGTTCTGAGCCGATCCGGCGCAACGAGGGGGCGGCCCGTCGCAGGGGCCGCCCCATGCCGTTCCGACGCGGAGCCGACGCCGGACGGACGCCAAATGGGCGGGGCGAAAAAAATTCGAAAGAACCGCTTGCGCCCCCTGTGATTTGCGTCTAATCACCCCCGCACGGCGCTGCTGTAGCTCAGTGGTAGAGCACTCCCTTGGTAAGGGAGAGGTCGACAGTTCAATCCTGTCCAGCAGCACCATCTTCCTGATTTTATGTCATTCCTGCCGTCGCTCAGCGGTCGACTGACCCTTGTCGCAAGGCCTGTCGGAGCCTGGTCTTCGCTTGGCGGGGGCGGGCCGGGGCGGGGGCTCCGGGCTGTCCCGCGCCGGCCTTCCGGTCGGGCGGCTGAGGCCGGTTCGCCTGGGGCGCTCAGGGCAAGGCGTTCCGCCAGATAGGGGCCCCGCGGGGCCTTTTCCCGCTGTCCTTCGCGGGTGGGAGGGGCGTTCTCTGTCCCGGCCCGCGGCGTTCGCCCTGAATTTCACGGCGCGGGGGACCGCGCCGGCGCGGTTCTTCCCGCTCAGGGCATGGCGCCGTGTCGGCATAATGTAACGTGCGCCCGATACGCTGTCTTGCGGAACGACCCCGAACGATGCGGCGCTTGTCCATCGCGCGGAGGATGGCATAATGCAGGATGCGCATAATCATGCCATCAATTTGCATTTGATATCAGTGAGAGCGACTTGATATCAGTGAGAGCGACTGCAAGGATTTGCAGGAGAAGACATATGACGCCGGGAATTGATCTGATGTGCCGAAGCGGCCAGATGCCCGGTTTGCGGCAGGGGACGACAGGGGTATCGGGATGAAAATAGCGGTTGCGAGTTTCGAGTTCGAGGGGAACAGCCTTTCCCTCAGAGTGGCCCGGCGCGAGGATTTCGAGCGGCTGGGCGTTTGGTCGGGCGAGGCGATGCTCGATATGGCGGCAGGCAAGCAACTGGCGCTTACCGGCGGGCTCAACACGCTGACGGAGGAGGGCGCCGAGATCGTGCCCATCGTCATGGCGCGCTGCGTGTCGGGCGGCCATGTCGAGGACAGCTTCTTCGAGGAGATGAAGACGCGTATCGCAGAGGGCATCGGCGCGGCGATGCCGCTGGACGGGGTCTACCTGGCCCTGCACGGGGCGATGATCTGCGACACCGAGAAAGACCCCGAAGGCGCCATCGTTTCGGCGGTGCGCCAGAAGCTGGGCGATGCCGACATCCCGATCGCGGTGAGCCTCGATCTTCATGCCCATGTCACGCCGCGCATGGCGCGCGACGCGCAGATCATCGTGGGATATGAAACCTATCCGCATGTCGATTCCTATCGTACCGGCGCCTGCGCCGCCGGGCTTCTGGTGCGGGCGGTGCGCGGCGAGATTCGCCCGGTGACCCGCATTCGAAAATATAACGCCATCGTGCCGGTGCTGGGCGGGGCGACGCTGGGCGACGAGCCCATGGCGCAGGTCGCGACCCTGGCGCGCCGGGCCGAGGCCGAGGGCCGGGCGCTGTCGGTCAGCTATTTTCCGGTTCAGCCCTGGCTCGACATGGCCGATGTCGGGATCACCGGGCTGGCGGTGACGGATGACGACCCGGAGGCTGCGGATGCGGTCGCACAGGAGGTGCTGGATGCCATCTGGGAGCGGCGCCGGGATTTCGAGCTGCCGGCGATGACGCCGGAGGAGGCGGTTAAGGCCGCCGTCGCCGCCGAGGGCCGGACGCTGATCGTCGACGCCCCGGATTCGATGGGCGCGGGTGCGCAGGGCGACTCGCCGGCGCTGCTCGCTGCGCTTTTGAAACATGCCCCGGACACCGAGGCGGCGGTCTATATCGTGGACCCGGAGACCGCGCGGCAGGCGCAGGAGATCGGCGAAGGAGGAACAGGCGATTTCCTGATCGGCGCCAAGCAGGACGATCGCTGGTTCGACCCGCTTCCCGTGCGGGCGACGGTGGAACGGTTGGGCGACGGAAAAATCACCTATCGCGGCGGCCCGGTCTCGGGGGCGACGACGACAACCGGGCTGACCGTCGTTCTCAGGGCCGGCGGCATCCGCATCGTGGTCGGCAGCTTTCCGTTCTACGAACATATGGACGAGCATTATGTCGCCAACGGTATCGACATCGCCGAGTGCAAGATCGCCTCGTTCAAGAACCTGATGAACTATCGCAAACTGCTCGGGCCGGGGGTGCAGTATATCGCGCTGCACGGGCCGGGGGGCGCGCCGCTGCGGTTGCAGGATGTCGATTGGGAGAACAGGGTGCGCCCGTTCTGGCCCGCGGACGACATGGCCAGCCCGGCACCGGCCCCGGATCCCGCCGCCGCATTCGCCGACTGAACAGGGCGCGCATGGCCGCTTGGAAAAGAAAATAAGCAACAGGAAGGACGACAATCATGATCACTCGTAGAACGCTTCTCGGTGCCGCGGCGGCCACGCCGCTGCTGTCGCTGCCGTCGCTGGCGCAGAACAAGACCAAGATCCTGCGCTATGTACCCAGCTCCAACCTGACGATCCTGGACCCGGTGTTCACCCCGGCCGCGGTGTCGATCACCCATGGCTACTGCGTGTTCGATACGCTTTATGGCATGGATGCCAACCTTCAGCCGGTGCCGCAGATGGCGGCGGGCCATACGGTGTCCGACGACGGGCTGACCTGGGAGATCACCCTGCGCGACGGGCTGATGTTCCACGATGGCGAGCCGGTGCGTGCGCAGGACTGCGCCGCCAGTCTTGCCCGCTGGGCCAAGCGCGACGGCTTCGGGCAGGCGCTGGGCGCCGCGACGGAGAGCTTCGGCTTCAAGGACGACAAGACCATCGTGATCAAGCTGACCCGTCCGTTCGGTCAGCTGCTCCATGCCATCGGTAAGCCGCATTCCTCGCCGGCGATGATGATGCCCGAACGGCTGGCGCAGACCGATATCTCGACCCAGGTGACCGAGATGATCGGCTCCGGCCCGTTCCGGTTCAAGGCGGATGAATATGTCTCTGGCGACCGGATGGTCTACGAGAAATTCGAGGGCTACGCGCCGCGTGGCGAGGCCGCGGCCTGGACGTCGGGCGGCAAGGTAGTGAATTTCGACCGGCTGGTCTGGCAGGTGATCCCCGATCCGGCCACCGCGGCGGCGGCGATTCAGGCCGGCGAGGTCGACTGGGTCGCCTCGATCCTGCCCGATCTGGCCCCGATCATCGAGGCGCACCCGGATGTGAACCTCCATCGCTCCGACCCCTTCGGCGTGATCTCGGTGATGCGGTTCAACCACCTGCAGCCGCCGTTCAACAATGTGAAACTGCGCCGGGCGATCCTCGAGGCGGTCAATCAGGCGCCGTATCTGCAGGCGGTGACGGCGGATGAGGCGAACCGCAACGTTTGCCTGGCCTCGTTCCCCTGCGGCCTGCCGGGGGTGACGCAACTGGGCGAGGGCATCATCGGTTCGCTCGATGTCGAGGCGGCCAGGAAGGCGGTGATCGAGGCCGGGTACAAGGGCGAGAAGGTGGTGATCCTGAACCCGACCGACATCGCCTCGATCCATCCGCTGGGGGTGCTGACCGCCGATCTGCTGAAGAAAATCGGCATGAATGTCGATCTTCAGGATACCGACTGGGGCACCGTGGTGCAGCGCCGGGTGTCGAAGGAGCCGGTGGAGAACGGCGGCTGGAGCATCGCCTGCACCACATGGCCGTCGATCTCGATCGCCAATCCGGCGACCAACGCCACGACCCGCGGCCTTGGCGAAAAGGGCTGGTGGGGCTGGTCGAAGGACGAGGAGATGGAGCAGATCGTGGCAGACTGGCTCAGCGCCGGCACCGCCGAGGAGGCGCAGGCGCTGTTCGACAAGGCGCATCGCCGCGCGCTCGATCAGGTGCCCAGCGTGCCGCTCGGTCAGTCGTTCGGCGACGGCGCGGTGCGTGCCGATCTGCGCGGCATGCTCGAAGCCTCGGTCAACCTGTTCTGGAATGTTGACCGGGCCTGACCCCGACCGCTCGCCATGGCGCGGAGATCGGTTCCGGGCCATGGCTTCCTCTCGTTCCGCCGGGGCTGACGGCCGCATGCGAATGCGGCCGCCGACCCCGGCCGCAGCAAAGGGCATTCCAGCCGATGCGCGCCTATATCGCCCGCCGTATCCTGTCGACCATCCCGGTTGTGCTGTTCGTGATGGTGTTCGTTTTCAGCCTGCTCTATCTCGCGCCGGGCGATCCCGCGGCGATCCTCGCCGGCGATCAGGCGACGCAGGAGGACATCGAGAACATCCGGCGCGAGCTGGGGCTTGACCGCAGCTTTCCGGTCCGCTTTGCCGAATGGTCCGCCGGGATCGTGCAGGGCGATTTCGGGCGGTCGATCTTCACCCGCGAGCCGGTGTCCAAGATGATCCTGACCCGGGTGGAACCGACTGTTTCGCTGATGATCGTGACGCTGGTGATCGCGCTGGTCATCGCCATTCCGATGGGGGTGGCGGCGGCGTGGAAGCGCGGCTCGCTGCTCGATCGCCTGATCATGCTGGTCGCGGTTCTGGGGTTCTCGGTGCCGGTCTTCGTGGTGGGCTATCTGCTGGCCTGGACGCTGGCGCTGAAGCTCGGCTGGCTGCCGGTGCAGGGCTATTCGCCGATTGCCGACGGGATCTGGCCCTGGCTGCGCGGGCTGCTGCTGCCGGCGGCGACCCTGTCGGGCGTCTATGTCGCGCTGATCGCCCGGATCACCCGGGCGACGATGCTGGAGATCCTGCAACAGGACTACATCCGCACCGCCAAGGCCAAGGGCGCGGCCGGCCATACCGTGCTGTTCATCCACGCCCTGCGCAACGCGCTGGTGCCGATCGTGACGGTGGTGGGGCTCGGGATCGCGCTGATGATTTCGGGCGCGGTGGTGATCGAAACGGTCTTCTCGCTGCCCGGGCTGGGGCGGCTGACCGTCGATTCGATCCTGCGCCGCGACTATCCGGTCATTCAGGCGATCATCCTGATCTTCAGTTTCGTCTACGTCATCATCAATCTGCTCATCGACCTGAGCTATACCATCATCGACCCGAGGATACGCTATTGACCTCCGTTTCCGAGATTCCCGAGGATCGGCTGGCGGCAGCGCCCGCGCGCCCCGCGATCCTGATGCCGCCGCCGCAGCGTTCGCGCGCGATGGAGATGCTGATCGAACATCCGACCCTGTGGATCGGGGCCGCGTTGCTGGCCGTCATGGTGGCGGTGGCGATATGCGCGCCGCTGGTGGCGACCGCCGATCCCGGCGCGCTCAACCCGGCGATGCGGGTGAAATCGCCCTCGGCCGAGGCCTGGTTCGGCACCGACATGCTGGGGCGCGACATCTATTCGCGCACCGTCTACGGCGCGCGGGTCTCGCTGGTGGTCGGGGCCGGGGTGGCGATCTTCGCCTCGGTGGTGGGGCTGGCGATCGGGGTGCTGTCCGGCTTCGTGCGCTGGGCCGACAATATCGTCATGCGGGTGATGGACGGGCTGATGTCGATCCCCGCCATCCTGCTGGCGATTGCGCTGATGACGCTGATGCGCGGCGGATCGGTCTTCAACGTGATCCTGGCGATCACCATCGCCGAAATTCCGCGCGTGGCGCGGCTGACGCGGTCGGTCGTGCTGTCGGTGCGCGAGCAGCCCTATGTGGAGGCCGGCACCGCCTGCGGCACCTCCACCCTGGGGATCATCTGGCGCCATATCATGCCCAACACGCTGGCACCGCTGACGGTTCAGGCCACCTATATCTGCGCCTCGGCGATGATCACCGAAGCGATCCTCAGCTTCATCGGCGCCGGCACGCCGACCGCGATCCCCTCCTGGGGCAACATCATGGCCGAGGGCCGCGCGCTCTGGCAGGTGAAGCCCAACGTGGTGTTCTTCCCGGCGCTGTTCCTCTCCGTCGCGGTGCTGGCCGTCAATCTTCTCGGGGACGGGCTGCGCGACGCGGTGGACCCCCGTCTCGCCAAACAGGTGTAAGAGCATGGCCCTTCTCGAAGTGCGCGACCTTCAGATCTATTTCCGGACCGCCACCAGCGTGAACCGGGCGGTGGACGGGCTGAGTTTCGACATCAACGCCGGCGAGGCGCTGGCGGTGGTGGGCGAAAGCGGCTGCGGCAAGTCGGTGACCTCGATGTCGATCCTGCGGCTGCTGCCGACGCCGCCGGGCAAGATCGCGGGACAGATCAATTTCCGCGGGCAGGACCTGCTGAAAGCCTCGGAAAAGCAGATGCGCCGGCTGCGCGGCGGCGAGATCAGCATGATCTTTCAGGAACCGATGACCTCGCTCAACCCGGTGTTCACCATCGGTCAGCAGATCGGCGAATCCGTCCGGCTGCACGAAAACGCCAGCCGCGCCGAGGCCCGCGACCGTGCCATCGAGATGCTGCGGCTGGTCGGCATCCCGTCGCCCGAGCGGCGGGTGGACGATTATCCGCACCAGCTGTCCGGCGGCATGCGCCAGCGGGCGATGATCGCCATCGCGCTGGCCTGCAACCCGGCGCTTCTGGTGGCCGACGAGCCGACAACCGCGCTGGACGTGACGATTCAGGCGCAGATCCTCGACCTGATGCAGGATCTGCGGCGCAAGGTCGGTTCTGCGGTGATGCTGATCACCCACGACCTGGGGGTGGTGGCGGAATTCGCCGAACGGGTGCTGGTGATGTATGCCGGGCGCAAGGTGGAGGAGGCCAGTGTGGCCGATCTGTTCCGCACCCCCCGGCACCCCTACACCCAGGGCCTGCTGAACGCGCTGCCCAAGCTCGGCTCCTCGGTTCAGGCCGGGGCGGCGGTGCGGCTGGCCGAGATCCCGGGGCGGGTGCCGGACATGTCGAAGCCGCTGAGCGGTTGCGCCTTCGCCGACCGCTGCCCGCTGGCGCAGGACGCCTGCCGCCGGATCGAACCGGCGCTGGAACAGAAGGCGGTCAACCATTTCGCGGCCTGCCATTTCGCTGTCAGAGGAGCTTCTGCCGCATGACGCACACCGATACGACACAGGCCGATATGGCACCCGCGCCGCATCTGATCGAGGTGCGCAATCTGGTGAAACGCTTTCCGATCAGCGCCGGGCTGTTCTCGGGCACCCGCCGGGCGGTTCACGCGGTCAGCGACGTCAGCTTCCATATCGCGCGCGGCGAAACCCTGTCTCTGGTGGGGGAATCGGGTTGCGGCAAGTCCACCGTGGGCAAATGTCTGGCCCGGCTGATTCCGCTGACCGAGGGGGAGATCAGGCTCGACGGGCAGCGCATCGACGGCCTGCCGGCGCGAGAGCTGAAGCCGATCCGCAAGCGGGTGAATGTGGTGTTTCAGGATCCCTATTCCAGCCTCAATCCGCGGATGAGCGTCGAGGAACTGGTGGCCGAGCCGCTACGCAGCCACGGGCTGGTCAAGGGGCGCGCGGCACGGGCGGCGCGGGTCGGCGATCTGCTGGAGAAGGTGGGGCTGGCGCGCGAGGCGATGAAGCGGATGCCGCATCAGTTCTCGGGCGGGCAACGGCAGCGGATCTGCATCGCGCGGGCGCTGGCCTCGGAGCCCGATGTGATCGTCTGCGACGAGGCGGTCTCGGCGCTCGACGTCTCGGTCCAGGCGCAGATCATCAACCTGTTGATGGACCTGCAAAAGGACCTGGGGCTGGCGCTGCTGTTCATTTCGCACGATCTGGCGGTGGTGGAACACATGAGCGACCGGATCGCGGTGATGTATCTGGGGCGGATCATGGAGATCGCCGACCGCCGGTCGATCTTTGCGCATCCGCGCCACCCCTATACCAAGGCGCTGCTGTCGGCGGTGCCGCTGCCCGATCCGGATGCGGCGCGCGACCGCACGGTGCTGAGCGGCGATGTGCCCAGTCCGATCGACCCGCCGAGCGGTTGTTTCTTCCGCACCCGCTGCCCGATGGCGACCGAGCACTGCGCGGCAGAGGTGCCCGCCCTGCGCGAGATGGCGACGGGGCACAGCAGCGCCTGCCATTTCGCCGAAGCGGTCTGAGCGGCGCGTGCGCGGCGGGACGGCCATGCCGTTCCGCCGCGCCGGCCGGATTTCAGGGCAAGAGGGGATCGCGCGATCCCGGTCGCAGGACGGCTCAGCCGCGCCGCGACAGGCGGATGTCGGCGGTCCGCGCGTGGGCTTCCATGCCCTCAAGCCGCGAGATGCGGGCGGTGACCTCGGCCACCTGCCGCGCCGCTTCGCCGGTGGCGCGCTGCCAGGTCACGGTCTTGAGGAACTTGTGCACCGACAGCCCGCCGGTATAGCGCGCCGCGCCGGAGGTGGGCAGCACATGGTTGGGCCCCGAGGCCTTGTCACCGAAAGCCACCGTGGTTTCGGCGCCGAGGAACAGCGAGCCATAGGCCTTGAGCCGCGCCAGCCACCAGTCGAGATCGCGGGCCTGCACATGCAGATGCTCGGGCGCGTAGCGGTCGGCCAGCGCGGCCATGTCCTCGCGGCTGTCGCAGATCGCGACCTCGGCCAGGGTCTGCCACGCGGCGGCGGCGGATTGCGCGTTATCCTGGGGCAGGGTGGCGATCAGATCGGGGATCGTCGCCAGCACGGCCTCGGCCAGCTCGCGGCTGTCGGTCACCAGCCAGACCGGCGAATCCGCGCCATGCTCCATCTGCCCGACCATGTCCCATGCGACCACGTCGGGATCGGCCGAGCTGTCGGCGACAATCAGGCTGTCGGTGGGGCCGGCGACCATGTCGATGCCGACGCGGCCGTAAAGCTGGCGTTTGGCCTCGGCCACCCAGGCGTTGCCCGGACCGGCGAGAACGTCGGCGCGGGCAATGCCGAACAGGCCGAAGGCCATGGCGGCCACCGCCTGTACCCCGCCCATGCGCAGGATCTTCTGCGCGCCGGCCAGATGCATGGCATAGGCCATCTCGTCGGCGATGCCGGCAGGCCCGCGCGGCGGCGAGGCCGCGGCGACGAAATCGACCCCGGCGACCTTGGCCGTGGTGATCGTCATCAATGCCGAGGCGACATGGCTGAACCGCCCGCCGGGCGCATAGCAGCCGGCCGAAAGTACCGGAATCGATCGCTGGCCGGCGACAAAGCCCGGCGCCATTTCGATCTGCATATCATGCAGGGTTCCGCGCTGCGCCTCGGCGAACTTGCGGATATTGGCATGGGCGAATTCGATGTCGGCGCGGACCGCGGGATCCAGCCGCGCGGCGGCGGCGGCGATCTCGTCCGCGCCGACGACGACATCGCCGGTCCAGTTGTCGAGATCGCGGGCATAGCGCAGCGCGGTCTCTTCGCCGCCCGCTTCGATCTCGAGCAGCATCTCGGTCACCCGGTCGCGGCGCGAGGTTTCCTCGCGCGGGCTGCGGGGGGCGGCGGATTTCAGGTAACGAACGGTCATAGGTCCATCTTTTTCATAGCGGGAGAGGCCCGGTCGGGCGCATCGAGAGCGAAGCCGACGCAGGCGGCGGCAAGCACATCGACGCTGTCGGTGAGCGTGAGCGGCTGCGGCCCGAACTGGGGGCCGAGCCGGGGGCCGAGCAGGGAAAACTCGGAGCAGCCGAGGATGGCCGCACCGGCGCCGCGGGCGGCAAGTTCGGCGATGGCGGCCTGAAGCACCGGCCGCGCCTCACCCTCGCGCCCGGCCTTGATGGCGCGGATCGCCCCCAGCATCGCCGCCCGGTCTTCGGGGTAGAGAATGTCCCGCCCGTGCTGCGCCAGCGCCTTGGCGAAGATGCCGGTCTTCTCCACCGCGGGCGAGGCCAGCAGGCCGATCGGCCCCGCCGGACTGTCGGCGGCGACCTGGGCGGCGGTCAGCGCCACCATGTCGAGAAACGGGATCGGCACCGCCGCCGCGACCGGGCCGGCATAGCCATGCGCGGTGTTGCACGGCATGGCCAGCGCCTCGGCGCCGGCCTGATGCAGCCGGCGCGCCATGCCGACCAGAACCGGCGTGGGGTCCTGCCCGGTGCCCTCGATCAGATGCGCGATGCGCGAGGGCACCTGGGTGTTGCTGTCGACCAGCAGCGGGATGTGATCGCAGTCGTCCTGCGCCGGGGTCAGGGCGAGGATCCGCGACATCAGCAGGATTGTCGCTTCGGGCCCCATGCCTCCGAGAATTCCGATGACGCGCGGCATCGCGGGTGACCTCATCCTGTCCTGTCGCGGGGTCCGGTCACGCGGCGAGCGTCTGCAGCCGGGGCTCCTGGAAGAAGCTGCGATAGCCGAAGAGCCCGGCGGATCCGCCAGTGTGAAGGAAGACGATGTTCGCGTCGTCGGCGAAGGCCCCCTTGCGCACGAGGTCGATCAGCCCGGCCGCGCCCTTGCCTGAATAGACCGGGTCCAGCAGGATGCCTTCGAGCCGCGAGAAGGTCTCGATCGCCTCGATCGTCGCCTCGTTGGGAACGCCGTAGCCGGGACCGACGTAATCGGTATTGGCGACCACGTCGTCGCGCGACACCACCCCGGCACAGCCCAGCTTGTCGGCGGTGGCCTGGGCCAGGGCGAAGACGTTCGCCTCCTGCTTTTCCTTCGGCGCGCGCACGCCGATGCCCAGCAGCGGGATGCCGGCATTGATCGCGCGCAGCCCGGTGATCAGTCCGGCCTGGGTCCCGGCGGAACCGGTGGCGTGGACGATGCGAGAGATCGGCAGCCCCATGTCATTGGCCTGATTGACCAGTTCCAGCGCGCAATTGGCATAGCCCAGCGCGCCGGTGGGATTGGAGCCGCCGCCGGGGATGATATAGGGGGTCTTGCCCTTGCCGCGCAGTTCCGCCGCCGCGGTTTCGCAGGCCGCCACCATATCGGTATCCGCCGGCACATGTTCGACGGTGGCGCCGTGCAGCGCATCCAGCAGCACGTTGCCGTTCAGCCGATAGTCGGCATCGGTGAAGCCGGTGCGGTCTTCGAGGATGGCGTGGCACTCCAGCCCGAGCCGGGCGCAGAACGCGGCGGTCTGGCGCACATGATTGGATTGGGTGGCGCCCTGGGTGATCACCACATCGGCCTTGCGGGCCAGTGCCTCGCCCATCAGGAACTCCAGTTTGCGGGTCTTGTTGCCGCCGGTCGACAGGCCGGTGCAGTCGTCTCGCTTGATCCAGAGGCGCGGGCCGCCGAGCGCCTTGGACAGCCGATCCATGGGTTCCAGAGGTGTCGGAAGGTGGGCGAGGCGAACACGGTCAAATCGCGCGAAATGCATAGTATCTTCTCCGGTGACGTTGTGAAATCCACTGTGCACCGAGTTTTAGGGCTTCTCAAATGCCAAGTTCCCTCTCTAATATGCAGGATATACATATTATCTTGCGGGGCTCCCGATGCGTCTGGAATGGCTTGAGGATCTTGTGGCCATATTTGAAAGCACCTCGCTGAACGAGGCGGCGGCGCGGCGCTATCTGACCCAGCCGGCGTTTTCCCGCCGGGTGCGCAGCATCGAGGACTATCTCGGGATCGAGCTGATCGACCGCAGCTGCAAGCCCGCCCGCCCGGCAGCGGTGCTGATCGAGCAGGAAAAGCGGCTGCGCAGCATGGCGCAGGAATTGAAGGCGCTTGTGCTCGACCTGCGGAAATCCGAGCGTCATGCCAGCAGCCGCGTGGTGATCGGCAGCCAGCACGCCATCACCACCTCGATCCTGCCGGCGCTGATCGCCGAGGTGTTCAGCGATCTCGACGTCACCATCCGCCTGCGGTCGGACAACCGGTCGGAATGCACCGGGATGCTGATCACCAAGGAGGCCGATCTCATCCTGACCTATCGCTCCGGAGGCGAGCTTGCCCGGGCGCCGGAGGAATATGTGGAGGAAAAGCTGCTCAGTCGCGAGAGGCTGCTGCCGATCTGCACCGCGCAGGTGCGGCAGGCGATCGGCCTGGGCGAGCTGCCGATCGTCGCCTATCCGCGCGACGTGTTTCTGGGGGGCTTGCTGGAGGCCGAGATATTTCCGCATATCGGGCAGGAGCTGCTGGTCGACGCGCGGGTGGAAACCGCGCTCACCGTGGCGGCGCTGCAGCTGGCCGCCAGCGGGATCGGAGTCGCCTGGGTGCCCGAGACGATGCTGTCGCAATTGCCGGCGGGCAGCACTGTCGCGCCGGTCGACGACCTGCTGCCCGGCACCGAGGTCGCCGTCACCGCCACCCGGCTGATCGGCCGGAAATCCGAGGTCGAGGAGCGGGTCTGGGGCGCCATTCGCGATCTGCGCCAGACGGCGCCCGCGGCGACCGGATAGCGCACAGGGCAGGGGGGCAGGCGCCCGTGTCGTCGCGGCCGGGGGGGTCGGGTCAGGAAAAGCGTTCCAGCACCGCGTCGATGAAGATCTCGGCAAGATAGCTCAGCGGTGTCGCGCCCTGCGTCAGCAGATGGGTGTCGATCTCGATGGTCGGGGCGAAGGGGACGAGGCGCAGGCCGGTGTAGTTGCCGGGCAGTTGCGGCGCGCTGGCATATTCGAAGCCGGCGGAAAAGAAGGAATCGATCAGCGCGACGCCAAAGCCTTCGCTGACCAGATTGATCGCCGGCAGCGTCTGGGAAATCTGCATCGCATAGCGCGGCGGCACGCCTGCCTGGGCAAAGGCATTGGCGATGCGCTTGCCTGTCAGTTCCTCGTCGGAATAGCTGATGATCTTTTCGCTGGCGAGGTCTTCGGGCGTCAGGACGCTGCGGTTCGCCAGCGGATGATCCTCGGGCATGACGCAGACGACGCCGCCGCGAATGGCGATATGGCTGACGATGTTCTTTTCCATCCCGTTGAGCTGGCAGAAGCCGAGGTCGACATGCCCGGCGGCGACCATGTCGACCACCGAACTGGTGCGGGCGGTGGTGACATCGAGGAGCGCGCCGGGAGCCGCGGCGTTGAAGGCGTCATAGCCCGCCTTGACCACCGAGAGCACGCCTGACGGCGCCGAGGCGATCCGCAGGACGCCGCGCTTGCCCTCGCGCAGATCGGTGGCGTGTCGTCCGAGGTCCTGAATCTGCGCCAGGATCCGCCCGACCTCCGGCAGAAGCGCATTGGCCTGCGCTGTCGGGACCAGCCGTCCCTGCAGGGTATCGAACAGGCTCAGCCCCAGCTCCTCCTCCAGAAGGCGGATGGTGCGGCTGATCTCCGGTTGCGAGACCCGCAGGGCGGTCGCCGCCCGGGTCACCGTCCCGAGGGTTGCGACCGCGTGGAAGGCTTTCATCTGATGCAGCTTCATCCGGGAGGCGTATTGCATGGTGAGAGTATAACCTTTGGTTAATTCGATATGAGATTATTCTCGTATCTCTTGCTCGCGTTCCACTGTTACATGAGGAAACAAGCGGCATTTGACCGTAGATCAGCCAAAAATCGTTGGACAACCGTCTTGAACGGGGGGCTTTGGAGCGGGTGCATGACAATTTCTTATGAGGTGAGGGACGGGGTCGCGCATATCGTTCTCGACAATGGCAAGATGAACGTGCTGACGCCCGAGATGCACAAGGCGTTCTATCATCGCCTGCGGGAGTTCGAGCTCGACAGCGAGGCGCGGGTCGGTTTGCTCTATGGTGCCGGTTACGATCAGGGTCGGTCGTTCTGCGCCGGGGACGACATCAAGAACCGCTATCGTCCCGAGCGCACGCCGCAGCAGGAAATCGAGGCGCTGCTGTTTCTGCACCAGAACGAGGGCGACACCCCGACCCGTCCGGGATGGGAGGAGGATGTCTATCGCCTGCGGCGCTACAAACCGATCGTCGCGGCGATCAGCGGGTACTGTCTCGGCGCCGGCTTCGCCTATGTGATGCAGCATGCGGATCTGCGGATCTGCGATACCACGGCCCGGCTCGGGCTGCCCGAGGTGGGCTTCGGCGCGGCCGGGCTTTCGGGGGTGGTCCGCCTGATGCAGCAGGTGGCGCCGGTCGATGCCGCCTGGATCGCGCTGACCGCCGAGCATATCCCGGCCGAGCGCTGCCGCGAGATGCGTCTCGTGAACGAGGTGGTTGAGACCGGCACGCTGATGGCGCGGGCCGAGGAGGTCGCCGCGCTGATCGCCCGCCACCCGCCCACCGCCATCCGTGTCGAGATGGAGGCGCTGGAGCTGGGCCAGGAGATGGACCGTCACGACGCCGCCCATTTCGGCCAGCGGCTCTATCGCCTCCACCGGATGAATTATCAGGGCCACGGCTCGACCGAAGGCTTCTTCGCCAACCGACATAAAGATATTCAAGAATGACACCTCACGCTCCCATCCTCGATCCTTATGACATCGCTTATCAGGCCGTGCGGACACGGCTGGAGGCCGAGCCACTGCCTGCCAATCTGGGCAGCCTGCTGGATCAGGCGATCAGGCGGTTCGGGGCGGACCCGGCCTGGATTCATGTCGAACAGGATCTGCCGGCGATCACCTGGTCCGAACTGGGGCGCCGGGTGGCGCGCGCGGCCAATGCCTTCGCGGCGCTCGGGGTCGGCAAGGGGGCGCATGTCGGGGTGATGCTGCCCAACGTGCCCGACAGTCTGATCGCCTGGCTGGCGATTGCCCGGCTGGGCGCGCGGATGATCCCGATCAATCCCGGCTACCGGCCGCGCGAATTGCATTACTGGCTGACCGATGGCGACGTGGCGACCCTGCTGATCGACGCCCGGGCGCTGCCGATTTATGAAGAGGTCGCGACCGAGACGCCGCTGCTGGAGCGGGCGCGAGTGATCTGCTGGGCCGAAGGGCAGCCGGCAGACGGCTTTGCCCATTGGCAAGCGCTGACCGCGTCGGCCTCGGAAGAGTTCACCGCCGCCGAGCCGGTGTCGGAAGACGACATCGTGAGCATCCAGTATACCTCGGGTTCGACCGGGCTGCCCAAGGGCTGCCTGCTGTCGCATCGCTACTGGATCCAGGCGGGTCGGGCGGTCGCTGGGCTCTGGCCGGGGCTGAAGCGGATTCAGTGCGATTTGCCGTTCTACTACATGGGGCCGCTCTGGCGCTTCACCCTGGCGGCGTTTTCCGGGGCGGCGCTCTGTGTGCCGCCGGCCTACAGCCTGTCGCGCTATCGCGAGAGATTGCGCACCGGACAGTACGACATGGCCTGGATGACCAACCCCGTCGCCATGCTGCCGCCCAGCCCCGAGGAGCGCGCGCACGAGCTGACCATGATCGCCACCTTCGGCATGGCGCCCGAGCTTCAGGCCGGGGTGGCCGACCGCTATGGGGTGCCCGTGCGCGATGCCTTCGGCATGACCGAGATCGGGTTCAGCGCCGGCGTGCTGCTGGAGGACGATACGGTCACCGGGATCGGCACATGCGGCAAGCCGCTGCCGTGGCGCGAGATGATGATCGCGGACGAGGCCGGCAATCCGCTGCCCGACAATGCGGTGGGCGAGCTGTGCGTGGCCGGGCCGGGGATGCTGCAGGGCTATCACAAGAAGCCCGAGGCGACGGCGGCGGCCTTCCACGGCAAATGGTTCCGCACCGGCGATCTCGGTCGCCGCGACGCGCGCGGCTATTACTTCGTGATCGGCCGTATCAAGGAGATGATCCGCCGCAGCGCCGAGAATATCTCGGTGACCGAGGTGGAGAACGCGCTCAGCCTGCATCCCGACATCGACAGCGTTGCGGTTCACGGCGTTGCCGACGACAAGCGCGGCGAAGAGGTGAAGGCCTGCATCATCCTGCGTCCGGGGCTGTCGCCCGAGAGCCGCGATCCGCGCGTCTTCGTCGAGCATGCCCGGCAGAATCTGGCCCGCTTCAAGGTGCCGCGCTATGTGCAGTATTTCAGCAGCTTCCCGCAGACCCCGTCGAGCAAGATCTCGCGCAAGCGCCTGAAGGACGGCGAAGGCGATCCGGTCGGGCAGGTCTACGACGCGCAGGACGATGTCTGGCTGGCCGGGCTGCCGGCCGGGACGGAGGGTTGAGCATGACGGCGCACTCCCATCTCAAGGCCGAAATCGCCGGCGGTGTGCTGCGCCTCGTGCTGAACCGGCCGGACAAGCTCAACGCGCTGACGCATGATATCTATCGCGCGATCGGCGATGCGGTGATCGCCGCCGCCGGCAACCCCGAGGTCAGCGTGATCACCCTTCAGGGCGCCGGTCGGGCGTTTTCCTCGGGCTTCGATCTGAAGCTGGAAGTGGCCGACAAATCCCATGCGACCAAGCTCGAAGGGCTTGCCGGCAATGCCAACCGCACCCGCTGGGCGATCTGGAACAGCCCCAAGCCGGTGATTGCCGCGGTGCACGGCTACTGCCTGGCGGGCGCCTTCGAAATGATGCTGCCCTGCGATCTGACGATCGCCGCCCGCAGCACCGTGCTGGGCGAGCCGGAGATCCTGTTCGGCGCCGGCCCGGCCTTTCTCATGGTGCCCTGGATGACCAGCCACAAGCGGGCCAAGGACATCCTCCTGACCGGTCGCCATATCACCGCGGCCGAGGCGCTCGACATGGGGTTCGTCAGCCGGGTGGTCGAGGACGATGCGCTGGAGGCGGCGCTGGAGGAAACCGTGGCGACATTGCTGCGGATGGCGCCGCATGCGCTGGCCATGGTCAAGCGCGGGGTGAACCGCGCCTATGAGGGCGCCGGCATGAGCCCGCATCTGGATGCATGGGCCGAAACCGGCGCCTATATGGGCTATATCTCCGACGAGGAAGGCAGCGAATTCAAGACCGTGCTCGAAGCCGAAGGGGTGAGCGCGGCGCTGGAATGGCGACGGCGGCGCTTTGACGTGACCGCCGGTGACCGGGGAGGCGCGGATTGATCCGGATGCTCCTGCGGCAGGCGGTGTCGGGCTTCTTCGTGATCCTCACCGCGCTGACCCTGACCTTCATCCTGGTGCGGCTGAGCGGCGATCCGGCCAGTCTGATCCTGCCGCAGGACGCGACCGAGGAGCAGCGGATGGCGCTGCGCGGCCAGCTGGGGCTGGATCGCCCCGTGCTGGAGCAATATCTCTCCTACCTCGCCGGGGCGTTCCGCGGCGAATTCGGACAATCCTATTTCTCCAGCGAAGCGGTGAGCAGCATCGTGCTGCGGCATCTGCCCAACACGCTGGTGCTGGCCGCCGCCGCGCTGGGGATCGCGGTGGCGGCGGCAGTGCCGCTGGGGATCGTCTCGGCGGTCTGGCGCGGCGGCCTGATCGACCGGCTGGTTCAGGTCATGGCGGTGATCGGTGCGGCCATGCCGTCGTTCTGGGTCGGGCTGATGCTGATCCAGATTTTCGCGGTGGGGCTCAATCTGTTGCCGACCTTCGGCGGCGGTTCGCCGGCGCATCTTGTCCTGCCGGCGCTGACGCTGGCGATCTATGCCTTTCCCAGCCTGTCGCGGCTCACCCGTTCGTCGATGCTGGATGTGCTGCCGCAACCCTATGTGATGGTGGCCCGCGCCAAGGGCATGCCCGAGAGCCGGGTGATCGGCCGTGTCGTGCTGCGCAACGGGATCGTGCCGGTCGTCACGCTGCTGGCGCTCGAGGTGGGCAATCTGATCGGCGGCGCGGTGCTGACCGAGACGGTCTTCGCCTGGGAAGGGATCGGGCGGCTTGCCATCACGTCGATCCAGCGGCGCGACTTTCCCGTGGTGCAGGGGGTGGTGGCCTATGTCGCCTTCGGCTTCGTGCTGGTCACGGTGCTGGCGGAGATCGCCATTCGTATCATCAATCCGCGGATGAGGGCGTCATGAGCTTTTCCCCGACAGGACCCCTCCGCGCCCTGCGCCGGCGTCTCGGCTCCGGCACCGTTCCGACGGCGATTGCGGTCTGCCTTCTGGCCTTTGTCGTGCTGCTGGCCCTGACCGGCGACAGCCTGGCGCCGATGGACCCGGCAGCGCAATCGCTGCGCGGCCGGCTGG